>JAQUOK010000265.1 GCA_028717165.1 Victivallaceae bacterium
TTATGTTTCGACGGATTCATATAAGGTTCCTTTGCTTTGTGGTTATTTCAAAGTAACCTGAATCCGTTTCCTTTCAAATTTTCAGTTTCCTATGGGATGGCTGTGAAATTCTCCGTTAAAGTTATATCAATGAACGGGCGGCGTCTACCATATCGTCAACTGTCGGCAGAAAAGCTTTTTCAAGCGTGTATGCCTGGGGAGCGATACCGTTTTTCGCTCCGACTTTCAGCGCCGGGGCATCCAGATAATCGAAACATGCAGCGGTCACCTGAGAAACGATTTCACCCGTAAAACTGCCGATGTCAACACATTGACTGATCGCGACACAGCGTCCGGTTTTTCTGACCGATTCAAAAACGCTTTCCCAGTCGAACGGAACCAGGGTTCTCGGATCGATAACTTCGACGCTGACGCCTTCGGCGGCGAGGACTTCGGCGGCTTTTACCGCGTCGGGTACGGCCGGGCCCCAGGCAACGAAAGTTATATCGGAACCTTCACGGACGATATTGGCTTCGCCGAACGGGATAGTATATTCTTCTTCCGGTACGAATCCTTTTTCATTATAAAGAAGCTGCCCTTCGACGAACATTACCGGGTTGTCATCGCGGATTGCGGTTTTGATCAGGCCTTTCGCGTCGCGGGCGTTTGACGGGTAGGCAACGTATAATCCGGGAATATGCGCGAACACCGATTCGAGCGACTGCGAATGCTGGCCGCCGTAACCTTTGCCGCCGCCGACGCTGCAGCGGATAACCAGCGGAACGGTTGTCGAAGCGCCGGTCATGTAATGCCATTTCGCCGCCTGGTTGGATATCTGGTCGGAAGCCATCAAAGCGAAGTCCATATACATCAGTTCGGCGACCGGGCGGTAGCCGCACATCGCCATGCCGACGGCGCTGCCGCAGATGCACGCTTCCGAGATCGGGGTGTTGAATACGCGGTTGCGGCCGAATGATTCGAGCAGGCCTTTGGACAGTTTGAACGCGCCGCCGTAATCAGCGACGTCCTCGCCGAAAAGAAGAACGCGTTTGTCCCGGAGCATTTCTTCCATAATGCCCTCCTTGATGGCGTCGCGGTAGGTGATGGCGCCGTCACGGCGTTTTATTTCCGGCAGGTCCTGGTAAATTGACGGATTCCGGTATTTTTCCGGCACGACATCACAGACGGAATCGGTGTACATGTGTTTGATCACATCTTCCGGCAGCGGATCCGGAGCGTCCGCGGCGCGGCGTGCGGCGCGGGCATTGCGGTCGATAACTTTCTGTTCGACTTCCTTAAGCTGTTTTTCAGTGAAAACTTTTGCGTCCTTCAGGCGTTTGCGGAAAACGTCGACCGGGTCGACTTCTTTCCAGCGGGCTTCTTCTTCACGCGTCCGGTATTCGTTGCGCGGGTCGGAGAGGCTGTGTCCGTAATAGCGATAGGTATCCAGTTCCAGCAGTACCGGGCCTTCGCCTTTGGCGATAATCCCTTTGGCGCGGGTAACGGCATCGCGAACGGCGAGGACGTCCATACCGTTGACGACTTCAGCGTGCATGTTGTTGTTGGCGAAACCGGCGGCGCGGCGCGCGAGGAAATCCACGCCGTTCACTTCGCCGTCAGCGCGTCCGGTCATGCCGAAATGGTTATTGACGATAGCGTAAATTATCGGCAGACCGAATTTGCTGCGGGCCATTTTACCGGTGAACTGTTCCTGCGCGGCCCAGTTGAGGGATTCGAGCACTACGCCGTTGGCATAAGCGCCGTCCCCGGCAAAAGCGCAGACAATGTTTTTGTGCATTTCTTCATCAATACGGCAGACCATGCTTGCGCCGGTGGCGATCGGAATGCCGCCGCCGACGATAGCGTTGGCTCCAAGGTGGCCGACGCGGAAATCGGCAATATGCATGCCGCCGCCGCGGCCTTTGCCGTAACCGGTTTCCTTACCGAAGAGTTCGGCAATGGTACGGTAAACATGGTCTTCCATTACGGCTTCCCGGAGTTGCTCGCCCTTGAGTCCGGAGAATTCCGGACAGCGCGCCTTCAAATCTTCTTCACGCATGTGTTTAATGGCGTGAAAACCTTTGGCGATAGAGTCGCCGTGACCGCGGTGAGTAGAAGTGATCATGTCGGAAATACTTAAAACGGAACAGGCTCCGGCGGCAGTGGCTTCCTGGCCGATGGACAAGTGGGTCGGGCCGCGGTATTCGTAATCGCTGATGATCTCATAAGCGCCGGTACGGCATTTCAGGATCATTTCTTCGAACTCCCGGATAACGAGCATGGACTCGTACAGTTCCATGAGTTCTTCTTTACTTACGTTTTTCGCTTTCAGTTCGTCGGCAATATCCTTGTTGTACTGATAAGCCGGAATGTTCTCCAGTTTGATGGTCCGCTTTTTGAAATCGGGACCAAGGTCACTGTAATAATTGCCCATTTTTAAAAATCCTTCTTTATTCAGTTATCAGTTATCAGTTATCAGTTATCAGTTATCAGTTATCAGTATTTCATTTTCAATTTTCAATTTTTTATCTTAACACTTAACACTTATTCCTTTTTCCAATAATTCTTCTACGATTTCTTCCGATATGTCGCCGTCGGAGATCAAAACATCGATATCTTCAAGACTGCCGCTGTTTACAAAAGACGGCACGCCTATTTTACTGCTGTCCGCGAGAACGATGACTTTAGCCGCACGGCGCATTATCAGTTCCTTCGTATACGCTTCATTGGGGTCGGTAGTCGAAATGCCGTCTTCGACGGTGAAACCGATCGTCCCCATGAACGCTTTATTTATATTAAGGGCATTCACTATCTGCGCGGTCAAAGGGCCGACGAGCGTGCGGCTGATGGCCCGGAATTCACCGCCGAGCAGAATCAGGCGGTGCGGGCTTTCCATGAGTTCCGCCGCCGCCATGATTGAATTGGTAACGATAGTCAGGTTCTTTTTCTGCTCCAGTTTCCTGGCAAGCGCCAGAACGGTACTGCCGCCGTCAAGGAATATGGAGTCGTCGTCTTCAATGAATTCAAGAGCCAGGTCAGCGATATGATTTTTTTCTTCCGCATGAAAAGTGGCTTTCTTGGTAAAAATAGGCTCCGTGCGCGGAAAATGAACCCTTACCGCGCCGCCGTGAACGCGTCGCGCTTTGCCCTGTTCTTCAAGGCTTTGGAGATCGCGGCGCACCGTGGCTTCGGAAACATCCAGCTGTCCGCTGAGGTCGGCAAGAGAACCGACTCCGTTACTCAGGGCTTTCAGAATAAACCTTTCGCGTTCCGCCGATAAAAGTTTTCTTTTATTCTTAGACATTGTCTGTTAACCTGTTATACAAATAAAGACAAAAAAATTGAATTCATTAATAGATACTATACATGATTTGCAATGTTTTGCAAGTTTTTGAAAGAAAATATTTAAATATTTACAAAACATTGCAAAACGGACGGTCCCGTCAAAACTAACTTAACCGATGATAAAAATATTTCCGGGAATGAAAGCCTCTGGGCGCGGATCGAAAATGAATACTCCGGAGCTTTTTACAGTCAGCGTACCCCGGTGGATGATATTATCAGCCACCATATGCAGGAGGTAAATAACAAACTCCGGGAGGGGCAATACTTTTTCTCCGACATTAAAAAAGAGGGCGTCTTACTTTACGATTCTGGTAATTACAAACTGGAAAGGCGGCGCAAAATCGATCCCGCGAGAAGACTGGAAATCGCCGTTGAAGACTTCGAACAATGGGTTGAAAGCGCAAAAATTTTTTATATTCAATACCAAAATGCTCTTAAAATTCCTGATTTAAATAATGCCGCTTTTCAACTCCACCAGGCGACGGAACGTTTTTATACTGCCTATATACTTGCAGCCTCCGGATACAAACCCAAGACCCGCAATATAAATAAACTCGGCAAAATAGCGGCCCGCTGTTGTCCCGGGTACAAGAAAGTTTTTCCTCGGCAGACGGAGGAGGATGAACGTCTTTTCAAGCAGAGATGCCCGTTACAAAAAAGACTACAGCATCACCAGAGAAGAGCTGATCTATCTAGTCAAACGCGTTAAAAAGCTCCGCGATTTAGTAGAAAAAACCTGTAAAGTCAAAATCGAAAGCTTGAAAAAATAAGAAACCAATATTTTTACAGACTTTGCTGAGCCTGAACGAAGTGAAAGTCAATCATTGATGACAGAATCATTGGTGACAGAATCATTTTTTATATCAAAGCTATCTGTCTGCGAACAGGAAGTTGTCTACGATAGAAAGTGAATTAATATTAGAAGTTCGAGTTTTTCCAATATACGGAATACCATCAGTATTCATTTTTATCGCCTTCATTTCTGAGAAGAAACAGCCCCACACTCAAGCCGCGGAGAACAACCCGGTTCGTATCCAGCAGCATCGCCTGGCTTTGCTCTTCCAGGGTGCGGTTCAGCACCTGTTCCATTCTGGCAAGATTTAGTATTTCCGGTGCCGAGGAAGATTTCCTTAATGCTTCAAGAATATGTTTTATTCGCTTGTACTCATGCTTTACTCGTAAAGGATTATCGGCGGACTGTTTCCCTCTGCTTTTGTTCCAGAGTATTTGCTTCGGCATTTTTTCATGGAATGCCCGTCTTATCAGAAATCTTGTTATCCCGTAGCGCTGATGTTGTTCGTCAGGAATCCCTAAGCAGAAGTCTACAAGGTCCTTATCGTTGGTGGGGTCCAAGTTGCTGACCCCATATTTCTCTTTCAGGCAGGGTATAATATCAAAAGAACCGCTGAGGATATTTTCAAATATGATATTCCGGATATTTTTTCCTTTCAATATTTCTTGCGGCTGAATACCAGCTATTCCGGTTCGTTCGGCAAAATCAAGGTTGACGGCCGAGAAATTATGCCAGTCTTCAGAGTAAGACTGATAAAAATCTTTTTTGTTTTTCCGGATAATATTCAGGTTTAGTTCCGGCATTCTTGATTTTACCAGGGCTTTTAATATAGATTTTTCATGGTACAGCTTGCAGTAATTTATATTCTTAATAAAGTCCGCCAGGCCTTTCGAATGATTTTCCATGCCGTTGAAAGAAACGCCCAGATTGCCGCGCGCTCCAGTGAACAAAGTATTAACTCCTTCCGCCGCCGCGGATTCACGGATATCATGGATCCAGAACATGTTTACCGGACCGAACGAAGGCTGGCAGGTCAGATCAAGAGATTTGATTATTCCGTCAACAGGGCTGATATGGCTGGTATCAAGAAATTTCGTTTTAATATTATTATATTTGCCGCAGAGAATTTCTACATAGCTTTGTTCATTGCCGAAACGCATCTTCGGCAAAAACGATTCGCTATCGTATAACGGGACGTGCGAATAGGTGTAGAGGCTCCTGCCCTGCGCCGCAAGTTCCTCCGCCGCAAGTATTGCCACAGTTCCGGAATCAAGGCCGCTGCTGAG
>JAQUOK010000266.1 GCA_028717165.1 Victivallaceae bacterium
CCAATTGTTTCCGGGTTAGTTGCTGCTGCGTCCAAAGTATGGCGTCACGAGCGTAATCTTTCATTTCCCAGTCAATCATCGCCTGCGTATCAAGGGTAAAGAAGTCGTGATTGCCTTTAACGCAGGTAACATTTTTTTCGATGAGAAAATCAATGCATTCGCCGGGTGAAGCTCCATAGCCGACAATATCCCCCAGGCAGACAAGATGGGTACAGCCAAGACTTATCAATTTATAATAAATAGACGTCAGAGCCTCTATATTGCTGTGTATATCACCAAAAATCCCTAATAACATATTCCAATCCGTAAAGTCCGGCATTCCATTCCGACTTTCCCCCCAAAAACGACACAGGACTACTTATGATTATAATTCACAAAAAACGTTTAGTCTACACCTTTCGGATAACAATTTCAAATTTAAGCACAAAAAAAATTTAATACACGCACATGAATGCAGCATTTTGTGTAAAAAAACGGCAGGCCGCAAAGGAAGCCTTCGCCAAGCGGCAGTAAAATTATATGAATTTATTAACAACCCGTCTTGACAAAATACAAAGTATGCCGTATAATAGTCTATGTAAGCATCATGTAAGGCATATGGATCGCTGTATGAAAATGATAAATAAAACATCTTCAATACCTTTTTACGTTCAGATAAAGGACGAGATCATAAAATTTGCCCGCAAATACGATTCCGCGCAGGCTCTTCCAAAACATGAAGAGCTGGCCCGGATATTCGGGACCAGCAGGTTTACGGTCGCTAAAGCCGTTTCCGAACTGAAGGAAGAAAAAATACTGAAAGCGGTAAAAGGCAAGGGAACGTATATTATCGCGCCTCACTCCACGGAAGCAAATTCCGCCGTAATTGAAAAGAAAAAAATAATCACGCTTATATTACCCTCGGGCGAAATTTCTCCGATATTTCAAAGCTGCCAGGAAGAAGCCGAAAAAGAAGGCTATCATATTCTGCTGGAAAATACGCATCTGCCGGAAAACAGAACCCGTGAAAATTTTATTCGGCGGGAAAGGGAACTGCTGATAAAATACCGGGACGGGGAATTCGGGGACTCCCTCATTATTTATTATGAAGGCGGACAGGATAACATTGATATTCTGAAAGATATTATTGCAGCTGACCTGCCGGTGGTTTTCGTAGACCGGCTGCCGGATAATCTGCCGGGAAACTATGTCGGTTATGACAACTATACCGCCGGCCGGGAAACGATCAACAGATTAATAAAATCAGGAAAGACCAATATCGCGATAATCGCAACCGGTACCGCACTTTCTCCGGTTCAGGAAAAAATAGCGGGATATATCAAAGCATTTGAAGATAATAATCTGCCCTTCAACAAAGAGAATATCATAACCGGGGTGGATTACGTATATTATTACCGGGAAGAGGAAGTAAGCGAAATTCGAAGAAGATTTCAACAGATAAAGGATAAAATCGATGCGATATATTTCACGAGCCCTTTTCCTGAAAGTATTATTCTGGGAAGGCTGAATGAATCAGACTTGAAGGCTGATATCGTCATGGCAGGACAAGGATCTGTCTTGATGCCATGGATAGAGGCAAGGTATGCCATATGCCTCAAGCATCCGATTTTTCAACTCGGCAGGGAAGCCGTAAAACTGGTTAAAGCAAAATTATCGTCTGAAAACCGGACGAGGATAGAGCAAATAAAATTACCGGTACGATTATATTCTCCGAACGAAAATTTACAATTTTTCTAAAACAAAAGGAGGTCACAATGAAAAAGACAAATATTGGAACGGCGTCGATTTTCACTCTTATCGAATTGCTCGTTGTGATCGCGATCATAGCGATCCTTGCAGCAATGTTGCTGCCGGCTCTCGGTAAGGCAAAGGAAAGAGCCAAACAGAGTCAATGTGCAAATAACCTTAAGCAGATAGGATTGGCCGTATTCAGTTATGCGGTTGATTTTAACGGCTGGAGTGTTGCGGCTTATTCAACTAAAGGCGTATGGAGTACACTCCTTTATGACGGGGGATATATCTCGTCACGTTCCGACAGTATAAGAAGCAGGGACGTTTTTGTCTGTCCAAGTTATTGGCCTTACAAAGCCGTTATTCAAAAACAGGATGGGAGCGAATGTACTGTTTACGAATATACCTATGGGTTTAATTCAGGGCACGAAGGCCCCTTAGCCAATCTGTACTTTCGTTTAGATAAGCCGGAGGCCTCTGTAACTCCTCCGGGGAAAAGGACTCCCTCCCAATTTCCTCTTGCCGGAGATACAGGAAGAGCAAATTACTACCAATACCGTTACCTGAGATATCCGGGTTGTACAACTCAAAGTACTTCCACCCTTCCCCATCTCCGGCATTCCGGCTTCGCCAATCTACTGTGTGCCGATGGACATGTCAATAGTTATAATATTCATACGTTGAGAGATGAATTGGGTTATGGCAGTAACAGTGATTATCCATATTACTATAATTATTAAGACATGTACAAGAAACTGCGAAAGGACAAAATATAACTTTTAAAAGAAGATATTACATCGTTTGAAGCGTACTCCTGTCCACAATGCCCCCAGGAAAGCGAAATGTCTAATTACTGTATTAGCCATTAATACTGCAACAAAATGGGCCGGCTTTCGATGAAAGCAGCAGTGAATGACATTATATAATCAGACAACGTTTCATGTTGTCGGTCTCATCGAGACGCGGCACTTAAATATAAGATAAAAATTTAAAATTCACCCCCCAAAAATGGAGTAAACAAAAATGCAAAAAAGCAGCCGGATGATTGCAGTAATTTTAATATTATTGTCAGGAGGATTTACTAATAGTCTTTTTTCTGATGAAGTTAATCTTTTTTCCAACCCCGGTTTTGAGTTTGATAAAAATAATGACGGCGTTCCCGACGGCTGGAAATTAATGAAAGTCAACAATCCCGGCAAGGAATTTGATGCCGAGATTCGTTCAAGCAATATTGCCAATTCCGGCAAACACAGTCTTTATATCAAGAGTAAAAACAATTATGGTTACGGAAGTGTGTTTCAGGCTCCGGTATATCTTGCTCCCAACTCAACTTACAAATTCAGTTGCTGGCTTAAAACCAAAGGATTGACCATAGCGAATTGTCCCTACGTTAACTGCTGGGATTCCGCCTCGAAAAAGAGAATAGCCGGATATTCAGGAATCCAAGTCGCCAATAATATAAAAGACTGGTGGTATTTCGAGTCGGTTTTTTCTACTCCCGATACCCCGTCTAAAATTCAGGCGACTTTCCATCTTTTTCTTTTCAAACTGCAAGGCGAGGTATGGATCGATGACGTCAGCCTGACCCTTGTTCCCGGTAAACCCCTGCTTACTCCGTTAAAAACAGTAAACTGCCCAATAACAAAAACGCCCCCGACTATTGACGGCCGTCTGACTGACCCCTGCTGGGAAAAAGCCGCAATAATTAACGATTTTAAAACTACGGCAAATACCATTCCCCGGGAAAATACCGTCGCCTATGCATGCTATGATAACAACAACCTCTATTTAGGTTTTAAATGTTTTGAATCTCAAATTAATAAATTACATAAAAAACCAAGGAATTACGATGATAACGGCGTCTGGCAGGACGACTGCGTTGAAATATTCATAGATGCCGATAACGATTATTCCACTTACTATCATTTTATGGTCAATTGCCTCGGTTCGCGAGCCGACGAAAAAGCTTGGGGCAGAGCGCAAATAAAGTGCGACTCCGGCTGGAACGCCGACTGGCAGGCCAAGTCGCACATTGACAGGAATTTCTGGTCAGCAGAGATAGCTATCCCCTTTTCAGAGTTGAAAATAGTTTCCAGGCGCGTTCCTGTAAGGCTGAATCTCTGCAGAGAAAACAAGATCACGAAAGAAAATTGTTTATGGGCGCCAGCCGTGTCTTTCCACGATGTTCAGGCGTTTGGCTCTCTCGTTCTTAATTCCGCTGACGCTTCTCCGATCAGTATCCTCTCCTTCTTTATCAGTAAAGACGGAAAGATCTGCCTGGGAGATAATTCTCTAAGCGCCCAAATCGCCAACCGGACAAAAAACTCTCTCGACTTAAAAGCGGAGCTGAAAATAATTCCATTCAACGATAAAGCCTGCGTCAGCGCTCTTTCCCTGTCGACGAAGCCCGAAAGCAAGCAGGAAATAAAACTGCCTTATAAGCTGCGGGGAGGACGGGAAAATATTGTTTTTACCATTTCCGACACTAAAACCGGAGAAGTTTATTTCTTTAAAAATTATTTAGCCAATCTTCGTTCTTCGAAAATTTCCGGTTATGTTTTATCCTCAAACAGTGATTATACGCTCTGGTATGCCGACCCGACAAGTAAAATAATGAAAAATACCCCTCTGCCTACAGAAAAGAAAAAGGGAATTGCCGTCAGCCTGGCTAAAAACGAGTACGAACCTTTTCAGCTTGTCATCAGCTCTCTCCAGGATATAAGTGAAATAGAAATAAAAACCAGTCCGCTTATCGGCCCGTCAGGAGCCCAATTGGAGGCCCCTAAAATAAATATGGTAGACTATATTAAAATTAAGCAGCCCTCCGATTCATTGGGGTATGCGGATGACTGGCCGGACCCGCTTCCGCCCTATAAACCCTTTTCTGTAAAAACCAAGCAAAATCAACCCGTCTGGCTTACGGTTTATGCTTCAAAGGAAAACCCGGCAGGCATCTACAAAGGAAAAATAGAACTGAAAATAAAGGATAAAACTGTTTCAATACCTTTAGAGGCAACGGTCTATGATTTTACCCTTCCTAAAGAACCGCATTTGCGGACATCGTATGGACATACGCCGGCTCACGCGGCAAGGTGGACAGGGGTAACAGGTAATATAGAGCTTTGCAGAAAGTATAACGACGTAATTAATGAAAATTTCCGCTCTCACCGGGTGAGCAAATATCATCCTATGGTATGGTCTCCGATCACTTATGAAGTGAAAAATCCCGGGAGTGACAATCCTGAGGTAAAAGTGGATTTTTCAGTTTTCGACCAGGCCGCGGAAAGATATTTGAATGAGTTCGGATTCAACTCGTTCAATCTTTTAGAGACCTGGGGCATATATTATGAAAACGGCAATTCCATCTACGGCCCCCCTTATTACCCGGCGGTGGGAGGTATTCCCGAAAAGCTTTACGGCTATCCGCGATTTTCTCCGCAGTTCAATAAAATATATATTAAAATAGGTAATATTGTAACTGAACACATCAAGGAAAAAGGCTGGCTGGACAAAGCTTATATTTTCTGGACGGACGAACCTACAAAGGAGCGATATTCTTTTGTCAGACAGGGGATGGATTTGTTAAAGCGCGCCTATCCGGGCGTCAAACGGCTTGAAACCCTGTCAAAGATACAACCGGAATTATA
>JAQUOK010000267.1 GCA_028717165.1 Victivallaceae bacterium
TAATTTCTGCTCCGGGCAAAAGCCGCCATGTCCTCGAAACCACCCCGTAAATTATCCGTAATAATTATTTCCTCATCCACAGCAACCGGAGCGGAATCAATCGAAACACAAATTTTCATATCTTTTCTCAAAGCCTGTTGCAAGCGCGATAACTGGTACCCGATAAAAATGGCCGCATCGATGTTATCCAGACGGCGGAGTTGCCGGGCAAGCTGTATTTCCGTGACCGCTTCATCGAAGTGCAGAAAAGAGATTTCCGCATTTTGCCGGCCGGCTTCATCAATCATCCCCCGGTAAACTTCTGACACGATCCCCCAGTTTTCGAGTGGCCCCAAAGTGCTGGGGGAAATAGAAGCTTCAGGAAATGGAAAAGCTATTTTGACCATACTTAATTCATGATTGACATCATCGGCAACAAACGTGCCCTTGGCGGGAACGCGTTCTATATAATTCTGCGATTCCAGCAAATTGAGAGCTTCAATAACCGTCCCGCGGCTGATCCCGAAACGCTGCGCCAGTTGCCGTTCCCCAGGCATCCGCTTACCCGGCTTGATCCGGCCGGAACGAATATCCTGGATGAGTCTTTCGCTCACCTGGGCCGAAAGCGCGGTTTTACAATTCCTGTCGATAACATCTAACATAACCTGCCTGCTAAAATTACTGGATTATTCTGGACTAGTCCAGTTTATATGGAATATAATAATATATGAATAATAATTTGTCAATACATTAATAAAAAATTTCCGTAATTAAAGGCATTTCCGGGTAAAGCGGCGGAGAACCGCTGCAATCCCAAGAGCCTTGCGGCTCAGCAAAAATATGTAAGGGGTGTGAACTAACCGATTACTGCTCGTTCCGTTTGCATTTCGATTGAAGCCAGGTATAGAAAGTATTCTGGACAATGGAAGTTTTCTGCATCTTATATATGTTCGTTATCGTCTCTTTCTGCTTTTTATCCAAACCCGACATCGCAGGAAGAATACGTTTCCTGAGGACAATTACAAGGGCTCCTTCCTGAATTCGCTGAGGAGACGCTATTTCTCCGTCGGCAAGCCCCATTGCCGTCCGGACAATGTTGCCGGCATACTGCATGCGGGGCTGAGACATCAATGAAAACGGCTCCGCCATTTTGAATTCAGGATTCTTCGAAGCATTCACCGCCTTTAAACGGGCACCCTTGTCCAGCTTCTGCAATTTAGCCACAAACTCGCGGGCCTGGCTGCGGGCCGTCTTCAAGGCTTCCTGTTCCTTCAGCTTGGCGATAATTTTTTCTTTTATCTCCTCAAAAAATGCCGGACGGGGCACTATCCTGTCAATAATAAAAGCGACATAGGCGGCTTCCGCACCAACAACCGAATTGGAAACCGGTACTTCCCTTGAAATGCTGATCTCACGAACCAGTTCCGGTTCTTTTACGGAAGACGATATCTTATCAGCATCGTCACTGATCCAGTCCGTAACAACGGCTTTGTTCTTAAACTCGGCGACGAGTTCTTCAAAAACTTTCCGCTGTTTTTTTTCTGCGCTTTCACCAATTGCGTCATAAGCGGCTTCCGCAAACGCGGCCGCCTTATCCGAAGCAAATTTTTTAGCATAACGGGCAGCCAATATCTCTTTTGCCTTGTTAGCGGTTTTCTCGAACGGCAACGGAACGGATTTTCCGTTTTTCGCCTTTTTCTTACTATTATCCGGAAACAGACCGGGGTTTTTATCATAAAAATCCCTGACCGCTTTCGGCGTAAGCTCCTGCGCGACAAGTTTTTTGATTTCAGGGCCGTCATACCTGAACGCAACCAGCAAAATTTTGGTTTTACCGGGAATATAATCTTCCTGGGCGGGAGTATAGCCGGCAAAATAATTCTTGGCGTCCTCAAGACTGACTTTTACTTTTCCGAGGTATTGCGCCTTATCAAAAATACCATAGGAAACATAATATTTTTCATTCAGCAGTTTGTAATATTCACGGATCTCGCTTTCGGTAACCACAACGCTGTCGCGCAGTTCCTCAAGCAGTTTATCCTTGATCAGATATTCCCTGACCGCGGCATCAAGGTCGGCCGCAGTGAAACCGTTGGCTTTCAGGTCGCCGTCAATATAGGAAGCGTAAAGCTTCTTATCAAAAGCTTTAGTTTCCGCATTCCTGAATTTTGCCCGCTCAAAAATAAAAGCGGAAATTTCCTTATCGCCGACCCTGATCCCCCGCCTTTCGGCAGCGGCCAGAAGTCCCAGCCCTATAAAAGCGCCTGTCTGCGCCCGGTTAGCCGCAGCATAACTGTTAAGACCGGAATTATACAGAATATCAGTAATTATCAGTTCGCGGTCAGCGCTTTCGGCAACTTCATCGCGGGTAACCGTCTTTCCGAAAATTTCACCATAAACGCCTTTCTTGCCCCATCCCCAGCGGGAAAAGAAACCGCTGAATCCGGCCCCCGGCTGCATGAATCCCATAAACGCTATTATAATTACTACGGTTATAAGGCCGAAAATAACCCGGCCGTGACGGCTGAAAACTGTATTGATTTTTCTAATAACCATTTATAGATCCTTGTCTTCAAATTTTAAAGCTCCGCCGGCAAAATGAACTTGCGCATAAGCTTAGAAATGTTAAAATAGGATATTTTATGTTTTTAGCAAGGGATTATTTTCAAAAAACTGAAAATAAAATCGATATTACCCGACAAAATATAAAAATAAGCGGATTTTTATTCTTTACATGCAATATATGTAACCTTTCCGGCGTTATATACTACTATTAAAACAATAAAAGTTTGAATTAACCCCCCGAACCGGGAGTATATTATGCGCTTTAAAAATTACAGAAATAAAAACCGTTTCACACTCATCGAACTGCTCGTCGTGATATCCATCATCGGAATCCTGGCGGCAATGCTGCTGCCGGCCCTTAACAAGGCCAGAAAACGAGCCAGGCTTTCCCATTGCGTAAGCAACCTCAAACAAATCGGCGCCGCCTTTACTGGATACCTGGACGATTATGCCGGCACATTCCCGGATGCCGCACAAAAACCCAGCCTTGAGCTCAATTACCTTCCGAGAATTGTTGATTTGCTGGAGAAATATGCGGGCAGCAGAAATGTCTTCAAATGCAACGAAGACGTACGGCCGGAAAGCGATTATTCCACAGATTCTCCGGACAAGACATTTTTTGAGGCGGAAGGTTCGAGCTATGAATATTCCACCCGGCTGGCAGGAAGAAAGCTCAAAGGCACTTTCGGCAGACATCACACAAGGTCATCCGCGGAAATAATCGTCATGTTCGACTATGAATGTTTCCATAAAAGTTCAAACCTTATCAATTTTCTTCAGGATGAAGAAGACACTATTCAGGTAAGCAGCAAGGGCGGCTCGAAAAACTACCTGTTCGCAGACTGGCATGTTACCGATAAACTGTTCTGAGGACGCTAATGGATAAAACCGCTAAAAAAAACAAGATCATATTAATTACCGGAATATCCATGACTTGTCTGGCGCTGACAGCGACAGTCGTTTCTGCTCTTATCCCGCGCAAGGCTCCCGATCCGAAAGAACTCGGACCGACTAAAAAAGTCACCTATATGGCCAGTAAAGAATTTGCCCGCCTGCCGGAAAAGGAAAAAATGAAATATATGTCCCAGCTCGGCCATCCGCGCCAGGCTTTCAGGACGCTCAGCGAAAAAGAACGCCAGGCGGTATTTAAAAATACCGGCCGGATCATGCAGAAAAGAATGCAGGAGCATATTACCAAATTCTTTAAAATGAGCCGGGAAGAACAGAACCGGGAACTGGACAGAATGATTGCGGAAGGTGAAAAGCGCCGGCAGGAAATGGAAGCGCGAAGAGCCGCCAACAGCAGCAATAACGGCAGTAATCGCCAGGGCCCCCCAAGAGGTAATTTCCGGGCAATGATGCAGGGCATGCTCGAAAATACGGATTCCACCACCCGGGCACAGATGTCGGAATTCTTCAGGCGCATGCGTGAAAGAAGAACACAAACTCAAGGCAAATAAATGACTCACATCTCGGCGTTCCGGAATATTAAGGACTTAAATATAAATCTTCAACCAATGAAATATTCGCAGACCGGTAGTCGCATGAGCAGCCTGCTCCGCGACAAAGACGCCGCCGGGTTGAGTCGCTTGGCCATATTGAGCGCAAAGGCGCTCGCGACTACTTGTCGGCGAAAGATCAAGCGGAAAACCGGGAAGTTAACGGCTCGGAGCTGACACGAACCACGAAATGTGAGTAAATAGGAAATATCCGAATGAATAATGATAAAAAGAATAAGATAATACTGGGCAGCGGAATATCCTTTGCTTCTTTTACCATACTTGCTGCTATCGTTTCCGCCTTTATTCCCCGGACCGCCCCGGATCCGAAAAAACTTGACGCCAGAACCAAACTCGCCTATATGGCCACAAAACAATTCGCGGCGCTTCCCGAAGCGGAAAAGGTCAAATATGTAAAGAGCGTGGGCCGTTCCCGCAGGGCTTACCGGCAGCTTAGTCCCGCAGAACGTGAAAAAGTGGCTCAGAACACCAGAAAAGTAAGATTCATGGAAATGAAGGAACGTACTCAAAAATTCTTTAAAATGAGCCGGGAAGAACAGAATAAATACCTGGATGAAATGATTGCCAGACAGGAACAGCGGCGGCAAACCAGAGAAGCCGGGAGACCCCGGAACGACAACAGTAACAGCGCTGATACTAATAACCGCCGCAACACCTCCGCTTCGAATACCGGCCGGCGGAACGTAAACCGCAACGCCCGGCGCCAGGGTATGCTTGAAGGCGTGGATTCCACCACCCGCGCCCAGATGTCGGAATTTTTCCGGCGCCTCAGGGAAAGAAGACAACAAACTCAGGGAAGATAACGGCCAACTTGAACTAACGGTTTTAATCTCGCCTTCAGACGGAAAAACGTGTTACGTACTATACTTGTGCGATTCCGCTTGAAACCGGGATCACAAACAGCCCCCTCCAGCATTCCTATGAACTTAACCGGCTGTGCCGGGATTTTCAAGTAGGCCGGCTTTCGATGAAAGCGGCAAAGAGCAATATTATACGGCCCATCAACGTGCATGTCGCCGGTCTCATCGACCGGGGCGTGAATATCCACTTTGACAGGCAGAGGCTGAACAAGGAATAATCATGCGTTTGCAGTACCGCTTTTAAGCGGAATTATCCGGCTGGTTAACGTTGCCTGTTCCGCCTGAAGGCGGTACTACAAACATATGACTATTGTCTCCAAGCGGTCAAAATAACGCCGTGTGCAAGTTTTTTTATTGTGCCTGCCGGGATACGGCTTGTTTTCGAATACCGCCGCATTACACATTTCCTGGAGGGCGAGTGTCCCCACGAGCCGAGATACGTTAACCGTTTGC
>JAQUOK010000268.1 GCA_028717165.1 Victivallaceae bacterium
CATGCGGAGCGACGAACTCCAGCCCGCAATCGGTCTGAACAATTATATCGGGCTGGCTGGAATGCTGCTGCTTGGATTCGGAATGATGTTCCAGCTGCCGATAGTCATTTTCTTTCTGGCGCTGTCCGGGATGATACAAATAAAAACCATAAAGAAATTGCGCCCGCTCGTCATGATCGTAATCCTCACGCTTTCCGCGCTCCTGACTCCGCCCGATGTATTCAGCCAGCTGCTGATGGCGGTTCCGACTTATCTGCTGTTTGAACTGAGCCTGCTGCTGTCTTCGTTCGCTGTCCGTCCCGCCGCCGGAAATGAGGATGAAGACGGTATTCCTGAGCTTGCGGAAGATTCATATGAAGATGACTTCTTTGAACCGGAACCGGAGCCGGAAGACTATAGGAAATATTACCGGAGCGCCGGCAGGAAGCGGAAACTGCGTTATATTGCGCGCCGCTGATTGCCGTTTTAACGTCCGGAACGTTGGGGTGGTGCATTCTGCCCGTAAATTGTCTCTTTGAAATAAAACTTTAGAATTGCTCTTGACAAAGTATGAAAAATCATGTATTATAAGATTATAACGGTTACAGTAACACAAGGTGATGGTTTTCCATGATGAAAGTATCAATGAAAGATCTGGCTGATGAGCTGAACGTTTCCAAGATGACGGTTTCCCGTGCGCTGAGGAACCATCCTTCCGTCAGTGAGGAAACGAGGAACAAGGTTCTAAAAGTATGTAAAAAGCTGAATTACCGGCATCGCCTGGTTGTTCAGGATAAAAACATAAACCGCGACATTCCGCTTGTATTGTTCAATCCCAACTCCGACCTCAGATCCAGCGATGAAGTGTTAAGCAGAATACTGAAAGGGTATAACGACGCTCTGCGCGACCATAATTACCGGCTTTCACTTCATTTTTTTGATGGAACGTATACGCTCGACCGGGTAATTCTCGAATTGTTTGCGAACAAGCGCCTGGGAATAATCCTTCATCCTTTCGTGCCGGAGGAGACGCGCATGCAGTTCAGTATGGATGAATTGCTCTACGAGATACATAACCGGGGCGTTCCGTGCGTAGTGGTGGGGAATTATCAAAATTACAGCACCCATACGGTCACGAAAGACACGTTGGCCGGCGGATATATTGCAACCAGGCACTTACTGCAGCTGGGACATGAAAATATTGCCTTTATTTCCAGAGAACCGGTAGAATACGCCGGTTATCAGCAACTGCTTAAGGGGTACAAAAACGCTTTGGCGGAGTTCGGAGTTTCTTTCCGTAACGATTTTGTGCTTTCCATAAAAGGAAAAACGTTGTTTCTGGATTATTTTGACATCGCCCGGAAACTGATTGAATTACGACCGCAAATTACTGCATTGTTTGCGGTTAATGACCATATTGCCCTTGGAATTATGCAGGCGATAATGCGCATGGGAATCAAAGTTCCAACTGACGTTTCGGTAGTCGGATATGACAATATCGCGGCAACGGAGGAAGTGCATCCCAAACTTACCTCGGTTGAGACTCATCTTTATAAGAGGGCTCTGAAAACCGTTGAAATTTTATGTGATATTATTGACAATCCCGGTCAACACAAAAAATGGATAAACTTTACCATGAAACCGGAACTGATTGTACGGGAATCATCCGGCATCAGGTCTGTTCAATAAAGGAATTTTATTATCGTTAAAGCAGAAAAGGGAGAGCCAATGAGAAAATGCAACTAATTGCGAAAAATTCAAAAAATAAAGGAAAGAAAAAATGAAAACGCGTAATAATTTCACACTTATCGAATTGCTCGTAGTGATCGCGATCATTGCAGCGCTCGCCGCCATGTTGCTGCCGGCGCTGGGGAAGGCAAGGGACAAAAGCAAACAAATAAGCTGTCTGGGAAATGTTAAACAGGTAACTTCCGTAACTTATCTTTATACCGGAGACTACGATGACTGTCTTCCCAACGGGGAATTACTGCATCATCCGGAATACACCACTCCTTATGCCGAATGGGGAACGCATTATTCATCTTACCTGTATCCCGGCCCTTTAGGATCACGGGCTCATTGGCACGTTTACCGCTGTCCCGTCAGCGGCCCTGCGCTGAAGGTGCTTGATCCGGACGATTGGGTCGTTTACGAGGCAAATGGAATAAGATATTCATCTCATTGTTATTGTAAAAATGCTTACGGAATTAATCCGCGAATAGCCGGGTGGCGCGATTCCTCGCTCCATAGAAAAATATCAAACATAAAACACACATCGGCTTTTTTATTTGCGGAATCAGGTTTCACCTATGCCAACCGGCACTGGTATTTCGGTGATTCCGGTACGGACATTGGCTACTGGCATAACGGCTCCTGTAATTTCGGGCTTGTCGACGGTTCGTCGCAAAGCAAAAAGCAGCCGGAAGTTCTTGGCCCGGATGAAAACCCTGATTTCTTCAATTATGAATAAATCATCTAAATACGCCTCAAATACCCTCAAAGGTTGCGAACATGAAAAAATCAGACAAATTCATTGTGCCCGGAAATATATTTTCGTTTTGTTTTAGCCTTATTCTTATTCAGACGTTTATAACGTTTACGCCGGCATGCCGGGGCGCAAACAATATAAATCTTCTTAATAACCCTGGTTTTGAAAAAAAACAAGCGGACTGGCACCCGTATAAAAAGGGGTTTGAAATAAGCGGAACCGCAGCCCATACCGGCAATTATTCTTTGTCTGTAAAACGTGATAACGTCAGCCGCCAATATGATGATGCCCACGGCGCCAGACAAACGGTTCAATTCCCCAAGCCGCTCTTCGGAAATATCCGGTTTTCCGTATTCTGCAAGGCGACGAACATTAATGAGGGCAGCCCCAAGGTCAGTCTGGGAATATTTTATTCCGACGGTACCGTTCAATGGGGAAATACTTTGGCGCTTAACGTTTCGGATCATTGGGAAGAGAGGAGCGTTATCATTCCCCAGAGGCAATATCCGGTTACGAAAGTTTCGATAACTTTTTTCTTTAAAGGAATAGGGGAAGTATGGTTTGACGATGCACAGTTATCATTTTCAGAAAAGAATCCGTTCGTAATTAACGGCCTGAAGGTTCTGAACGGGCTTTTCGGCGGCGGCGGAGTTGCCGTATCAGGAGAGGCAAACCGGGCGGCCGCCTGGGAAGTCAGCTTTATTTCAGGAGGGAAAATACTCGAAACCCAATCCGGGGAAAACAATATTTATGCAATTCTGCCTGAATGGCCCGGCGACAAATTGAAGATCAGCCTGAAAGCCAGGGAAAAGTATGACAGCAGTTCTGCCGTAAGCAGAGAGTTTTATATCAACAAACCGGCGTTAAAACCGCAGAGGCCTTATGCGGTATGGTGCTGTTCCGGTATGGACAGGGTTATGCCGAAGTCACTGCCGGATGAAATCCGGGAAAATCCGGCCTGGCGGACGGAACTGGCAAAAAACGAGACGGAAGGTTTTCAGATAGCGATCCTGCCGCGGCCCGGTTCCCGTATAGGCAATGCCGCAATTGAAATATCCGACCTGAAAGAGGAAAAGTCAGGAAAGGTTCTTTCAGCTGCTTGTATTTCCTGGCGCCAGCTTGGATTTGTGGA
Organism: Victivallaceae bacterium; assembly: GCA_028717165.1. Classification (GTDB taxonomy): domain Bacteria; phylum Verrucomicrobiota; class Lentisphaeria; order Victivallales; family Victivallaceae; genus JAHOYW01. The sequence continues at coordinate 3,600 of JAQUOK010000268.1, forward strand.
ATTGAAAAAAGTAAATCCGCACCCGGCAAATCGTTATCAGTCAGCCGGTTGGTGGTCGGATCCCTTATTGCCGGTGGAAAAGGTTAAGATCATAAAAGACAATTTAACAGGTCTCTGGTTTAATGTTACGGCGCCTGCCGGCTGTGCTGCCGGAACCTACAGCGGAATAATTAAAATACTGCCTCGAAACGCGAAGCCGGCAATTGTAAACGTAAAGGTAAAAGTCTGGGACTTTACCTTGCCCGAACGGAGTTCATTTAAAGCCGTCTTTGATTTTAAACAGACTTATTTGAAGCGCATTTACGGGCCGGAAAAATATCCTGAAATGTGCAGGCGTTATATTGAATATATTACCAAACACCGCATAGATTTTGCCCTGGCGCCGCGGGAACTGGTTCCGCTTGAACTGGTTCTTCCCTATAAAAACCGCCTGAATATGGTCAATGCCGGAATCTATATCGATAAGAAATGCAAAGATGAAGCTGAAGCCGTGTCGCGGCTGAAAAAACTTTTGCCGTCATATGTCAAGGCGATTCGGAAGAACGGCCTGGCGAAGTACGCTTTCTTTTACGGTTTCGATGAATTTACCGATCCGGATATTCCGTTTGTGAAGAAAGTTTTCGGTATGTTGAAACGGGCTTATCCGGATATTCCCACCTTTACTACGACTACGGTTGTACCTGTAACCGTGGAAGCGATGAACGAACTGCACATAGACTGGATGTGCAAGATGTTTAACCACTATGATTGCCGGAAAGCGGAAACGGTGCGGAAACGTGATCATACCAGGCAGATATGGGGATATATAAGTTTCCAGCCGGGCTATCCGTATGTCAATTTTATGGTTACTTATCCTTTGATTGAAAGCCGGGTTGTATTCTGGCAGTGTTTTCAGCAGAAAATGGACGGTTTTCTGTACTGGGGATTGAATAAATACGGCAGCTCCGGCTGCCGCGGGGAAACCAGGATTCCCATTAACCCGGAAAACGGGCCGCAGGTGAGCTGGAGCGTTACGACCGGCGCGCCCGGCAGCATACATGATACTTTGCATGGCGACGGTAAAATCCTGTATTACGGAGTGGACGGGCCGATTGGCAGCATCCGTCTGGAGAATATACGGGACGGTTTGGAAGACTATGAATATCTGGCTTTATTGAGCAGACTCGAAGGTTCCGAAGAAGAAGCGTTGAAACTGGGTTCCGGAGTAACAAAATCATTTACCGATTTTACCCGTGACGACAAAGTAATTTATCAGCAAAGACGTTTGCTTGCGGAGAAAATTGAAGAGCTGATGAAAAAAAACGGTGCCGGCAAAAATTAAAAAAATAAAAATATAACGAAACCGACGTATCGGGACGCGACCGAGCGTCGGCCTCGTTATCTTGATAGACTCTTCAGCGTTTACAAACGTTCAGGAACTCTCCGAACGGCAAACCAGCAAATCCAAACTTGTTTGGCGGCGGGACGCTGGTCGAGCCTCTTGACGGCTCGAAACTTGTGCGCAACTTGTTGCGCCTGAATAAATACCGCTCTCGCTAAGCGATGTCCTGGAAAAATCAGCGCAGCGCATTTTCCCAAGACGCTGAACGTGCGAGCTGCACGTGAAATGTTGTATGCCGGATTTTGTTGATGTTGTCGAAAAAAACGCTAAAAATTACGTCCTGTCCCGGTAACGGTAGTTGCGGGGAGAAAGGCCGGTTTTCTTCTTAAAGAGGTTGGAAAAGTAATACTCATCGGTAAAGCCCAGGGAGAAAGCTATTTCCC
>JAQUOK010000269.1 GCA_028717165.1 Victivallaceae bacterium
ATAAGAAAATACGGAAAGCATCATAACCGAACTATTTCACTGTCGCGAAAGTATTGATAAAATTCAGCAGAACCGTTTCCGCGGCGGTTTCATTTTGGGTAACGGGAGTCATTATCTGGTAAATATGCCAGCTTTCGTTAAAATGCCAGGATTTCCGGAAAGATATGAAACTGCCGGTCGAAAAAGAGTTATTCGTGTACCAGGAAAAGAAAAGAGAACGCTCACCGTCTTTTTCGGCAATTATCCTCGCCGCCGAAAGCGTACCGTACTTCGTTTTCAGCAGCACCAGGTCGTTGGAAAGAATTTTCCAGCAGGCGGTAGCCAGACACAACGCAGTCGGATGAATCTGGTGCAGATCGTTGCGCAGCTCAATGCACAGAGAACCGGCACAGGCATTCAATTTGGAATAATGAACATAGCGCCGGTTTAGGTTTTTTCCCTGCAGAGACTCGTCCAGGTCCGAAAGCGGCAGTTTTTCACCGAGCCAGCCGGCGGCGGCCGGTTTTATCTCCAGGCAAATGGGCGCGCCCCGGGGCGCCGGCCCGGAACTCTGCGCATAGCCGAAAATAAATACGGTCAGTCCCAGGTAGAAAAAAAACGGTTCAGGGCGGATAAAGATTTTCCGGGGACGATACAAAGTTGCGGCGAACCAAAGCAACGCCATTATCGCAAAAAACAGTTTTATTGAAAACCCCGAATAATTCCGGATGTAATTCCTGAACAGAAAACTCGTCCAGTAACTGGTTGACGGCAAACCCAAAGCGGCAATAAAAAAAACCGGACTCAGCAGCCAGAAAACCCGCCAGCCCCAAAGTATCCAGCAGCCGGAGGCGATGAACAGCAGCCCTCCCGCAAGATATACGGTATTTATGTCCTTCAGCGAAGCGAAAATCAATATCGCCGCAGAAGCGGCAAGCATCAGGAAACCGCAGTAATCCCAGGCCTTTTCCGGTTTTTCGTCAGGTATTTTCTTTATCCGGAACAGAAAGACCGCAACCGCCGCCAAAACGAGCAGCCAGAAAACAAAATCGTTGCGGTCCAGCGGCGAATACTGCCAGGCCCCGAACATATAAGCCAGATTATGGAAGAACGGAACAAACAGAACCAGAGTCAATACTGATTTCCAGCGGGCTTTCATTTTTTCTCCTTACTCAGTTCCGGTTTTTCCGAAAACGGGATCAGCGACCGGCACGCCCAGAAAACGAACGCCACCGCAAATACCATCACGTAACCTAAAATTATATGAACGTCATCGTTAAAAGCGACTTTACCGAATCCGAGATACAAAAGCAGAGTTATCGTCAACCTTAAAGAATTCAGCAGAATCACGATCGGCAGCAGCAGCAGCCAATGTGCAACCCGGCAAACCAGGCGCTGATGAACCAGCATGGTAATTATCCAGCCGATAAGGAACATCGCTTCAAGCTGATTTATGCCGCTGCAGGCCGCGGTTACGGCTATCTTTTCAGTTCCAAGACGCAGCATGGCAGCGTCACAGCTTATCTCCACAGCACAAAGCTTCAGGATAAAACAGGTCAGATAAGAACAGATCAGACGCAGCGGATAACTCATGAGGGAATTGAAATAATCCGCATTGGGCAGCAACAACAGAAAAATAAATCCGGCCGGAAAAAGCTTTAAAACCGTCCGATAATCGGCGAAACGCCCCAGACAGGCGCCCATAACCAGTAAAAGCGAAATCTGCATGGCAAGCACGACATTCATGAAGGCGGTCAGCAATAAAGTCACGCCCGCACAACCAAGAAATATCCAAGACAGAATTATATCCTGCGGATCCGGAACAGCCGTATTTTTTATCCGGTTACGGACAATAACGGCGGACATGCCCGCCGCCAGGAACCATAAAGTGACGATGGATTCAATCTCCTGGTGCATCCGTAAAGCTTCATATAAACCGTAAACCGCCGTCAAAACCGAAACCAGAATAAGTCCGCGGTCTGCGGTTTTCATCTGTTTCAGTCTGAGGACAAAATTTTTCATATTGTTTTATTCGGTATTATACTTTTATTAATTTAATTTTATAATGCCGTGTGCAAGTTTTTTTGCGTACATTAATGCATATTTTTACCCCGAATGGGGTATAATTTTAATAGCCGCGGGTTCTACCCACGGAACATTCGCCCCTATTATCCCAACCCCGGATGAGGCTGAATTACCAATACTCGCCATTCAATTATTCAACCCCATTCAGGGTTGGTTCTTTTTTCGCTTCGAACCATAGGTTCCACCTATCATTTAATCCCGTGGGAATTATTATTTGGAAAACTTGCACACAGCGTTTTTATAGGAATTTGTTATTTTGACAGACTTTGCGCAGGCTGAGACTGAGCGTAGCGAAAGTCAATCACTGGTGACAGAATAATTTTTTTATTTTGAATTTGTGTTTTTCCTTAACCTTTAACACTTTTAAGAGTTCCGGCAAAGCCGGTTAAGTTTAAAATTCAATCAATAAGCCGCCGGACACAAATTATTTTTCCGCAGCCTTTTTGGCTGCCGCCTCACCGGCCGCAAGCAGTTTTTCCAGATCAGCAAGTTCCTTTGAACCGGGCGTGACCTTTTTAAGCTGCTCCAGACGAAATTTAGCGGCGCTGAAAGATTTTTCTTTGATATATTCTTTAATAATCGGGGGCAGACAACGCGAAACCGCGTTCTTGACATTCGAATCGTTCGGCTGCTGAAATACGAGCGTCTCGAGAATCCGCAAGGCCGTACTATAGTTTCCGCAGTCGATCTGGCGCCGTGCCAGGCACAGTTTTCCAAGCGGCCAGAGGGGCGCTTCATCCTGCGCGTCCTGGGCCAGCTGCAGCGCTTCCCTGAATTCACCTCGCGCCGCCATTATGTCGGAAAGATTCACCAGCACCAGGGACCATTTGGGGTACTTTTTCAGCAGCTCCCGGTAAATCTTCACGGCATCATCATAATTGACCCGTTCCTGCAGGATCACGGCTTTGCGGAAAAGCGCCTTGGGCGAATCGGGTTCATTCGCCAAAACTTTATCGGCATATTCAAGCGCCTCATCATACTTTTTGTTTTCCGCATAAATATCCGATATGTAAAGCAGCGCGTCGCTGCTTTCCTTGAATCCGTACGCTTTCAGCATATACTTTACGGCATCCTGCCATTTCCCGTTTTTCTGCGCCAGCTGGGCTTTGATGCTCCAGGCCATCGCAATAAGAGTTCCGTCTCCAGACCGCATGAGGACGGAAGCTATTTTATCCGTGACCTTCCGGTTGTCCAGATACAGAAAAAAACTGACCGCCGGATCAATAACGGCATGGGAATTCTTCCCGAAACGAAGCATTTTGTCCACGCAGGCTTCCGTCTCCTGTTGCCTGCCGAGCAGTTGGTAAGCTTGCGCGGCCCAAAGCCATACTTCGGGTTTCTCAGGGGTCAAAACCGTTAATTTCTTCAGCAGCGGCAAAGCTTTATCCGCTTCTCTCAGATAAAGGAGGGAACAGCCCTTTATGCTCAGGTAATCCAAAGTGTCAGGACGCATTTTATTGAATTCATCCGCTTCGGAAACGGCCTTTCGCCACTGTTCCTGATTATAGGCGCACACCATCGCCAGATGCACGGCCGCCGGTTTAGCGGGAACCAGTTCCCGGATAATCCCGGCCAGGGCGGCGGCGTTTTCAAAGTTCTTCTTTTTGAAATTTTCCAGGGCAAGCCGTTCCAGCTGTTTGCACAAATCATCCCTGGCGGCCTGTGATTTATTTATTGCCAGCAGCCTTTCGACCTGTCTCCTTATATCAGGGATATTGTTTGAAACCAGTATTTCAGGAAGCTGCAGATATGAATAGAGCGGCCGGTAACTATACATCCGGCAGAGCTTCAGGTTTTCCTTCAGCTTCGCGGGATCATTCTCTATATAGGCAAGCAGGGATTTCAAATAATATCTGGCGCCGACAGCGGCCCGGTTATCCGTTTTTACGGAATCCAGTAATTTTTTTACGGCGGCGGCGTTCTTCTTCTCAGTATAAATTTCAGCCAGGGAAAGGATGATATTGAGATTATCCGGGAACCGTTCATGCAGTTTTCTATATTCCGCTTCCGCTATTTTCTTTTTACCGTACCTCAAGTTATAATTAGCAAAGGCGGTTGAAGCTTCTATGGAACGGCCGGAAGAAATTTCCACAGCTTGTTTATAAAATTCCCCCGCTTCCTTAATTTTGCTCAGCACAATTTCACAATGACCGAGGCCAAGCAGGGCATTCATCCTGATATCCTTGTCCGGATCGTTTTTCAAAGAGGTGAAAAGCTCAGATGCTTTTTTCGTTTCACCGTCGGCAAAAAGAATATCAGCCTGAAGCAGGACAACTTTTGACGGGAGGGGAAGTCTTTTAAGCAGTTCTTCCAGCAATTTTTTAGTCTCGTTGAGCGGGCTCCGCAGATAACTTGATTTTGTCAAAGCGTAGAGTTCGAAATCGGACAGACGTGAAGCATCATCAGTGCCGAGCTGTTTGATAATCGCGCCGTACTGATAAGTATTAAGCAGGGAGTTAATATAGCTTTCGTGAAGTTCCCGGGAAAGCGGATTCAGCCGCGCGGCATTTCTCCAGTACCATACCGCCACCAGCGGTCTTTTATTTTTTTCCGCGATTTCAGCCAAAGCCTTGTACGCGGCCTCATTCGCGTTGTCCCGTTTAACTACTTTCAGAAAATTCCGTTTGGCTTTTTCCAGGTCTCCCTGCGCCATAGCCGTCCGGGCGGCATCAAGATAATCCGCCACTGACTGATAAATAAATATGAAGTAAACCAGAGCCCCGAATGCCAGAAGAGTACACACAGAGCATAGTAATATAATTAATTTCTTCATTATCTGTACTTTAGGTTTAACTGCGTTTTAACTAAAATAGCGCGTTATACGAAGAAAAAAAGAAGTTTATGCAATTTTTTTACTCTTTTTTACTCCGGCAGCGCCGGCAACGCCTAAACCTATTAAAGCACTTATAATAACGCCAGGCAAAGGCTGCCCGGCAGGAGCATGTTCAGTGGGTTCTATCGCAACAACCATTTCGCGATAGTCGGTACCCATCCATATACTGTCCCCTTCCAAACCTATTATCATATTGCCTTCGGCGGTATCTCCAAGATACGTCGCCCGCTGCATACCCCAGGTATTAAGCGACGGCACACTGTAAGAAGTGCCGACAGCGGTAGTCAGCCAGGTACCGACATAAGTGCCCGCTTCAAATTGACCTATATACGCCGAACCCGTACCGTCAAAAGTTACAGCCTGCCGTTCGAGAATCGCCCCGGTGAAGGGATTATAGGTAAAATAACCGAACGCGCTGTAATTTTCTGAATAAAGTTGAGTAACGGTTAAACCGATTGTC
>JAQUOK010000270.1 GCA_028717165.1 Victivallaceae bacterium
GGGTTATATTCATCTGGGACAGGCGGCGACGACGCTTTCCGGCGGGGAAGCGCAGCGGGTCAAGCTGGCGGCGGAACTTTCGCGTATTCCGCGCGGGCACACGATCTATATTCTTGACGAACCGACGACCGGGCTGCACCTGGCGGACATCAAACAACTCCTCAGCGTTCTTTTCCAGCTCCGGGACAAGGGTAATACGGTACTGGTTATCGAACATAATCTGGACGTGATCAAAACCGCCGACCATGTAATCGACCTGGGGCCGGAAGGCGGCGAGGCCGGAGGCCGCGTTATCGCCTGCGGTGCGCCCGAAGAAATAGCTGAAGTCAAAAAATCATATACCGGACAATACCTTAAGAAATATTTAAAAGATTGAATGCCGAACATCGAATGAAAATACCGGGAGCATAATGCCGGGAGCGCCGGTCGCCAGTCCGGCATTGGAACGTTGGATGTCGAATGAACAGTGAATGATGAAAACGAAAATAAGTTGCGGCCAATGATCTTTACAAATATCAGAAATAAGGAAGGAAAAAAATGTCAAAAGTACCCAAATATGCAGAACTGGAAAAAATGGAACTTGAAGATTTAATAAAAAGACACGATGAAGACCTTGAAAGCTAGTATTGATTCGAGTTTTTATCTTAAAGAAATTTACTTTCGTAAGAATAGTTAAATTAACCATGAAATGCGTGAAATGACCAAGCAAATGCGAAACATGACAATAGTAATGCTTATAATAGCTTTTTTAAATCTTATTTTTATTATATTAAAATAACCAGGGAATCATATATTAACGTCATGTGCAGACATAATTTCTTACACGACAAAAAAACTCCGGCAACAACCTCAAAACAAAAATGCCGGACTGGCGACCGGCGCTCCCGGCATTATGCTCCCGGTATTTTCATTCGATGTTGGACGTTCGATGTTCGATGTTCAACTACTTGATTTCCTTTGCGAGGGCCACCCTGAAACCCACAGTATTGTAGGTGTCTTCGGGCAGGCAGGAATGCCGGTTGGAGACTTTGCAGTATTCGGCGTTGTAGTACCAGTCGCCGCCGCGGATGACTTTATTTTGTCCGATAGTGCTTCCTTTCGGGTCTTCGGTATTGTAGGGCAGGTAATTGCCGTACCAGTCATAACATATCTCCCAGACATTGCCGCTCATGTCGAACAGTCCGAGTTCGTTGGCCGATTTCAGGCCCACCTCATGCGGGCGCTGAGCGCCTGGCTTGTTGCCGCACCAGGCGACGAGATCGATGATGTTTGAACCGCTGTAGTGGTGGTTTCCGCTTTTATTGCCGCCGCGCGCGGCAAATTCCCATTCCGCTTCAGTGGGCAGCCGGTAAACGTAATTTTTCGGCAGCCGTCCGCGCCGCCTTTCGCGGTCGGTCAGCCACTGGCAGAAGGCATCCGCGTTATGCCAGCTTATCCAGCATACCGGGTAATTGTTCCCGGTCGGAATGGATGAATCGAAACGGAAGTGACGGAGGTAATTATCATCGGCCTGTTTGCTGCCGTTATAGCCGCTGGAGGCTATGAATTCGAGGAATTCGCCGTTGGTTACTTCATACTTGCTCAGCCAGTAGCCGTTTTTCAGACTTATCAGGCGGCGCGGCCTTTCGTCCGGATGTCCCTTGTCCGACCCCATGTAGAATTTACCGGGTTCGATATAAACAAAATCCATTTTAAGTTCCGGCAGCGTCCAGTTGTGCCCGCTGATGGGCCCTTGTGAGAGAACCTCTATATAATTATTCACCTTGTCTTTAAGTTTTTTGAATTTTTCCTTTTCTTTTCTGGACAAATATTGGGAATAGGATGATTTTTCAAAAAAACGGATCATATTAAGGCCGTCGCTGCAGTATTTATAGGCGAGGTCGTTCCGGTCTTTGAGAGAACGGCTTCGGGAATATATATTCAGGGCGGCTTCGTAAACCCGTTCGCCTTCACTGCGGGCAAGTTCATATTTGATCTTGCGTTTGTTTAGGATATCTATTTTTTTGTTCAGGTGGTTCTGTTTACCGGCCTTGTCGAGGGTCAGAATGGCGGCGAGGTCGAAAATCTTGGCGTTGATCTCTCCCGGATTGAACATGGATACTTCGGCGGTTTGCAGGATTATCCCGGTCTCGACGTCAAAACACTGCGTCGCGATAGTGATTTCCGGGCCCAGTTGGATGAGCGACCCGGTGAGAAGCAGTTCCGCCCCGACAAGTTTACCGAATTTTTTGGCGTTCTTATGGTCGATCAGGTCGCTGGTCTGGAAACGCAGTTCGTCCAGGGCTTTTCTTACCTGCGAACGGGTCAGGAGCCTGAATTTCCCGGCGAGCGCCTGTTCAAGTTTTATCGCGATGGCTTTGCCGCTGATTTTCGGTTCCACCGAATTGTCAACGGTAAAATCAACTACCGCCACCCAGGGGCGGCGCCTGGCCAGGGCCTCGTAGACTTTTTTCTCGACAGTTGCGACTTCCTTGTTTTCTTTGTCGTTGCCGCACAGCATATAGGCCATGTCTATTATCGCCACCGCTTTTTTGACGCTGTTTTCGTCTTTGCACAGGCGTTCCGCCTGGCGCAGGCAGTTTTCGAGTCTCCGGCGCTGTTCCGCTTCCGTATATTTATATTCCGGCGCCGCCGGCCTTTCCGGCCGGATCCTGGCGTCGTTCGATTTTTCGCCGAAAAACCGGTAAGTGATTTTATTGTTTTTGCCGAAGTAAAAGAATATTTTTTCAACCAGTAGCAGTAAGGTCAGAAAAAGTATCGCCGCGGCGGCGGTACGCCACAGGAGGAAAGCGAAGGAAACTTTTTTCGGCTTATGTATTTTTACCGGTTTTTCACCGCGTTCAACCCGGTTCAGGTCCTCGATGAGTTCAGCCGGGGTCTGCTGCCGGTCTCCGGGATTTTTCGCCAGCATCCGGTCGATCAGGAGTGAAAGGTTTTTCGGGCATTGGCTGTTCAGTCTATGGACGCTTGGGGGAATGTCGTTCAGATGCTGCATGGCATAGCCGGAAACGGCGGGGCCGGGAAACGGGGTTATGCCGGTCAGCATTTGGTAAGCGGTGCAGCCGAGGGAATATAAGTCTGAACGGTGATCGATCTTGTCTTTGCCGGAATGCTGTTCCGGGCTCATATACGGCGGCGTACCGATGAACTGCCCGGTAGTAGACAGAATTGAAAAAAGCGAATTGCAGTCTTTGGACAAACCGAAATCCAGCAGTTTGGCGTTGCCGTTGGCGTCCAGCATGATATTCTGCGGTTTTATATCCCGGTGCAGCAGTCCGATGTCCATTGCCGCCTGCAGGACGCCGGCGATCTGGCGCATTATCCTGATAGTTTCGGCGGCGGAGAATATTTTGGGCGGGGATTTGACGGCGGACTTGTCGAAACGGGAGCGCCCGCTCATGATTTCCGCCAGGGTTTTGCCCTCGACGTATTCCATTACGATATACTGCAGATGCCCGTTGTTGTCTTCCCCGACGTCAAGGATTTTTACGACGTTGGGATGGGAGAGTTTCTGCGCGAGACGGGCTTCCTGCCGGAAACGCTTCAGGTATTCGGCTTCGTAAGTAAATTGCTGGAAAAGGGTCTTTACGGCAACAATCCGGCCGTCGGGGGCACGGGCTTTATCGACTCTGCCCACGGCTCCGTAACCGAGCGGTTCGAGGATTTCATATGGTCCGATCTTGTCCATCAGGTCTTATTCTCAGACTGATTTATTTAAAATAATGCTTTGTGCTGATAAAATCAACCGGGAAGGGAGTAAATTTTATTTGTGGTTGATAAGGATCATGGTCTGATCGTCGATTTGTTCGGCGGCGAACCTGGAGTTTGATTCCATGATTTTTTCCATGGTGTCGTCCGCAGAATCCCCGGCGCTGCGGGAGTCCTTGAAAACTTTCTGCACTCGTTCCAGACCGTATTCCTCGCTGTCGGCGTTCAGGGCTTCGGTGATGCCGTCGGAGAACATCAGCATGGACATATCTTCGGAGAACTGCAGGCAGATGGAATCGAAAGAAGCCAGTTCGTCGGGCAGGATGCCCAAAGCCGAACCGTTGGGATAGATTTTTCTTATGTGATTATGGGTATAGGCCAGCAGTTCGGTGTGTCCGGCGCGGGCGAATTCAAGCAGGGAATTGCGTTTATCCAGAAGACAGCAGCCCAGCGTGACGAAGCGTTCCTCGTCGGTATCGCGGAACAGATTTTTATTGATTTCCCGCAGAAAACTTTCGATATTTTCAAAATGCCCCACCGAGGAGCGGATGAAACTGCGGGTCATAGCCGTAAGCATGCAGGCCGGTACGCCTTTTCCGCAGGCGTCGCCGATAACGATCAGCAGCCGGTTTTCGTCTATTTCGATGAAATCGTAAAAGTCCCCGTTGACTTCCTTGGACGAACGGGTAAAGGCGTGAACAGCGAACTGGTCCCATACGGGGAATGAATTGGGCAGGAGGGACGCCTGGAGCTGTCTGGCGAATTCAAGTTCCTGGTCAATGCGCTGCTGCCGGCTCAGATCGCGGTATACCGAGATCAGGTTCTGCGCCAGGATGACCTGGGAACTGATAAAACGCAGCCGGCTGAACTGTTCAGGAGAGAAAGCCCCCGAATGGCGGCTGTTGACCGCGCAGATGACCCCGGTCAGCATGGCGTCGTGAACCATCGGAACCACCATAACGGTATCGACTTTATTGGCGTTCGGGTAGTTTTGCAGGCGGTAATCGTTGGTCGCGTCTTCGATAAGCAGGGGCTCGCGGATTTCGCCGACCCGGCCGATCAGGCCGTTTCCGATAACCACTTTTTCATGGCGCAGCGCTTCGAGCAGGTAGCGCGGCTTGGTCATCATGTAATCCCCGGCGCTCATGGTCAAAGGATAAGCGCCGCTGATCCCGGTTGCCTGCAGATAGTTGTCTTCGACCTCGTAAATGCATACGGATTCCGCTTCGACCAGGTCGGCGATATAACGCGCGGTGGTAGTCATGGAATTTTCGATCTTTTCAACTTCGCGCAGACTGTGGGAAAACAGACTGAGGAAATTACCTATTTCCGCTTTCTGGTGCAGCACGTCCTTGATTTTGCTCCGCAGGCGGAAATTTTTACTGCTCAGATAAAAATTATAGAAAGCTATTATAGCGAAAGCCGCGACAATAGCAATAATTACAATTATCGGTATATCCATTTATCACCCAATAAAATTTCGACAATATTCATGAAGGCAGTAAAACCGGACCACTTACCTCCCATCACTACATCATAAGTCGCTAAAATTACTTTTCAAAGCAAAAAAACTTTTTTTTACGAAAATTTACGTAAAACATTACCCGGTATCCCTGCCGATGTTAACCATC
>JAQUOK010000271.1 GCA_028717165.1 Victivallaceae bacterium
ATATTCTCCTCCCGCCAGAAGCCTGTCCAGATAAATCTTTTGGGCGTCAGCCCGGTAAGCATGCGCGTAACCGATCATGCGCCAGGCGGTATTCCGGTAGAGAGGCGGAAATTTCCGGTCAATGATGTTCAAAGGCCGTCCGGCGGGGGGAAGCTTTGCCAGTCCGGCGCTGTCCCGGTCGGCCCAGACGCCGTCCCCGTGATAAGCTTTTTCAGACTGGGCGTGAATGTAGGCAAAACAGTTCCGGACGTGTTCGGATGACGCTGGTTGGAAATTATAAGGAAAGGCAATAAGCCGGTCATCCGGAACGGTTTTACATGAAAACTGGGTCATATTCGTTAAACTCCAATATATTACTTAAAAATAATTTTGCCCCATAGTGCAGGAGAATGAAAGGATTTTCCGTTAAGGCTTTTCCATACTCCCAGCTCATTTTTCGGAACATTGGTGCGGCAGAAATTCGCTCCCCACTCACTCCCTTTCAATTGTTTGTTCTTGAGCTTTAATGCGTTGAGCGGTATGGCGATTTCCACGCTCCAGAAATCCTTCCCCTTGAAGGTCTTTACCTGCCAGTCGGGGTTCCATCTGTTATACAGGTTGTCATAACCTACCTCTTTATCCAGGAAGCCGCCGATTACATTGGCTCCGAACTGATAATATTTTTTGCGGGTACAGCCGGGATCGAGAAAAATTTCAACGCTGTCGCATTTGAAGGTTTCAGAATCCCTGCCGGCGGCTCCTTGGGGAATCTTTTTGGCATCATCCCATTTTTCAGCTTTGCAAAAGAACCCGATATACAGATTGTCGGCGGTATAAGTAACTTTGGCGTAAGTCTTCGTTATTTTTATTTTTTCGTTTTTATAAGATACGAAATCAGAAGTGGGGGTTGCTTCCTTCCAGGCCGCTTCGTCTAATTTACCGTCTATCGTTATTTTGCCTTTGCAGCTTTTTACCGCCAGCGGTTTCGCGCTGTTCTGCAATATCATACTAAAATCTTTCAAGAGTTTTTCATATATGCCGGTAAGTGTTGCTTCTAATGCCCGGTTTTCACTGAGCCCTTTAATTTTCTTGATCACTTTGCGCATTTTCTCAAAGGCCGCTTTCTTTTGCTCAACCAAAGAAACGGAACTGTCCGTCAGTCCTATTTCAATATGGGCAAGGCAGGAAGCCTTTTTTCCCTGAAGGCGCTTTGTGGAATAAAAACCGATGCCGGTAATGGCCTTAGCCGGAGGGTTTTGGAGTATTGGGGCCATATTAATTAAGGGAACGGTATATTGATGCCACTCGTCATCCGCCGAAGTGAATTCTTTTTTCAGATATGATTTTTTATCATTATCACACCAGAGAATTACGCGTAAGGGAGTGGCTTTCACGGGCGATTTCCACCAAAACCTGAGTTCGCCGTTTTTAAGTGTTTTGTCCAAAGGAATGTTGAAGGCGTTAAATCTTTTGCGCAAAATATATCCGCGTTCGGTCAAAAAGGACTTTAAATGCCTTCCCGGCGGTAAGGGAGCCTGATTTTGAATAAATTCCTTATCATTATTATAGAATCTGTACGGAAACTTTTTGCCGGGAGCAAAATCTTCAAAAAACAGCCGTTTCTTTAACGGCGATATTTCCTTGCTGTCACTGGCCTTGAGCGAATTGCATAATTTACCGAACTCCAGCAAGGGTTCAACCATTTCCCGGCCGAAATAACTTGAAATGGCGCTGCGGAATGATTTGTCGGCATTATAGGCGGCCGGATTCCACAATTTGTCACAGACGGAAATGAATATTAATCTAAAACTCAAACTTCGCGGATTGGCGTCAATGCAGGAATTAAAGTATTCATAATTGTTCAGATATTTTGGGGGCATGGAAGTTGTGAACGGAACAAAATATTTTTCGACGCCGATATATAATTTTGTTGAATTATCCCATATGTGAGGCAGCCGGCCGCTAAGCAGCGCCGCCATATCCTGAAAGTCTTTTTCGGTGATTTGAGACGATGCGACCTGCGGACCGGTCAGAATGATTTTAATTTTGGGATTAAAACCTTTGCCGATCGCCGATAAATAATCTTTCGCTATTTGCGGCTCCCTTACTGAACGATATACATGACTGTGACTGGCATAATACGGCGGACAGAAAGACATATCCATTTGGGGAAATTCCTTGATCAAGGTATCATAGACTTTGTTAGCCAGATATATATGGGCGTTTTCCACTGTTTTGAATTTTTTTCTTTCTTCCGGGTATCCCAGAACGAATTCACTGTTGACCCTGTCCATGAAGTCGTCTGTCGCCAGCATAATGCTGACGGCCCCGGCTGACAAAGCTTTTCTAAAATGCTCTATCAGCGTTTCAACGTCTTTGGGATCCGCAATATTAATTTTTCTTTTTGATTTTATTTCTTTTAATCTTCTCACGCAATAAGGGTTGACCATATGGCCGATATTGATCATTCCGGCGCTTTTCATTAGTCCATAGAGTTCCCTGTAGCAAGGCTTCGGAATATTGTCCAATTCCTCCCAGTATTTCTTTCCATATGAAGTATAAATTTTGTTTAATTTATATTCCGCGGCCCATAAATAAGTTTCGGGAGTAATACGTCCTCTGGTTCCGACGCAGCGGTTCAGGGTAAAAGGCCAGTCGGTAATGTCAGCCTCCCGCATGTACAGTTTGCCGTTTTCTATTTTCAGTAACTGGTTCAGCGTTGCGGCGGCATAAAAAGCGCCTGCGGTGTCATTGCCTGTACAGTTGATAAAAGTAACGCCGTTACGCACGGATACGTTCAATTTATACCCCTGGGCAGGTTTCCCGGTTTTGCTGTTGGTGATTTTTATACATACCTTGATGTTTTCAGGCAATTTACCGCCGGAGACAACTTTTAACGGCGAACTCATTACTTTGGCAAACCGTTCCCGTAATATTTCAGCGGCGAAGTTTAATTCTTTTTCCGGTTTGGATTCCAGCATTATGCAGGTATAATTAAGGTTCTTATCAAGATCGGCCAATAACAAAAACTTGTTTTTATATTCAGCCTGTTGCGGAGTGGGAATTACTTCACCCCAATAGTACGGGGAACCGAATTTCTTTTGCAGATCGGAATCCTTTGCGTCAGCATGACTGGTGAAACTGCCGGACATAGCCAGAAATAAACTTAATCCAATAAGTAATGTTTTTCTCATTTGTTAATCTCCTGTTTTGTTGTAAGTTTTTGTAATTGTTTGAGTTGTGTGGTTTTTTGGCGCTCCGGCCAAGGCGTAAAATCCCTATGTCCTGTGTCGGAAATGATCTGGACGACAGAGAAATTTTTATGCCGGCATTGCCTTCTAATAAACGGTTCCCCCGTTATACCAAAGCGTATCTTCCGGTACATAGTAAGTTGAAAGCGGTACTGCTTTTTTGGTGTTGACATGCCCGTCGGCAAAAAGCACTCCGCCTTTGTTGCGGTGAGGAAAGGAAAGGGCTCCAAGATACTTTGACGAAATACTTATTTCCATCAAATTGCTTGTTCCGCCAAAAGTTGTAAAATCAACAAAAGGGGTAGAGTAAACCTCTTGGCCGACTTCGCATAGAAAAACAAAATTACTGGGTTTGTCCTGAAAACCGGGTTTAATGCAATTGAGGTAATTTGTAGAAAGGTATCTGTTTATTGCATAGCTTCTGGAACGGAATTTACTATAGCTTGCATTAACAATATTGATGCCAACGTGTGCAGGACAATGGAATAAGGAGTATTTATCTATTGTGTTTGCTTCATCCACATCCTGGGTATAGTGCAAATACGGCATTATCTGCCAGTCCCATAAAAGTCCTGTCGTTATGTTTTGCCGGTTGGGGAAATATCCGTAATCGGAACAATAAAGTCCTCCCGCAACAGACAGTTGCTTTAAGTTATTGACGCATGAAATCTCTTTAGCTTTGTCCCTTGCCTTATTGAGCGCAGGCAGGAGTATTGCGGCGAGAATCGCTATGATCGCGATCACAACCAGGAGTTCGATGAGTGTGAATTTTTTCATTTTTTAAACTCTCCTTTTTATATGAGATTAAAGGTTCTTTTACGGTTTTGCCGTAACCGGAGCCGTCACGGAATTTCCCGCGATTAACTTCGGCTTCAGTTCTATTATGCGTTTCTCTGAATAAACTTCAGTATTGATTCTGTCAATAAGTATTTCCGCCGCCTTTTGAGCCATCGTTTCGGTCGGGGTATTGATATATGTGAAAAAACTGAAAGGGTCCGGCATAAGGCCGAACATAACAACTGAAATATCCTGAGGCATTTCAAGCTTCTTTTCGCTAGCCGCCTTGATTACTTCAGGCAAATGGTTAGTCACTATTGCAGTCGGATGATGCTTCATGTTCAGTAAGGCTTCTATTTCCGTTTTTAGCTCGTTTCCTTCGCTGCATTTTATCACATTGGGGGCAAGCCCCGCGTCTCGCAGGGCGGAATGATACCCGTTCAGGCGCGTAACCACCGAACTGTAATCCTTGGGGAGAATCGATACGAAAGCAATATCGCGATGGCCGTGTTCTATACAATAATTTGTCGCCATGCGGCCGGCTTCAAAATTATCAAAACCGACATAATCGGTCTGCAGTTCCGGGAAATGCCGGTCAACCAGCACAAAAGGAACTTTCTGCTTAATGAGAAATTCGACATTGCTTTTTGAATGTTCCGGGTGCGTGAAACAGAAAATAATTCCGTCGACTTTGGCTTCAAGCAGTTCCTTTAGATATTTGTTTTCGCATTCAGTGCTGTGGCCGGAAAATTTAACAAGCTGATGGTAGCCATTTTTATTGGAAATATCGTTTATTCCCTTGATAATAGAGGAATAAAATTCTCCTGCGCATTCACCGGGGAGGAGAACGCCCAGCATTTTTGTTTGCTGTTTTTTCGAATCTGATATGTAAGTTCCGCTGCCGTTTTTCCGGTAGATCAGTTCTTCGGCGACCAGTTTCCCGAACGCCATATTGACCGTAACCTTGGAAACCCCCAAGTGTGCCGCAAGACTTTCCGTGGAAGGCAATTTCTCACTTCCCTTGTATTTCCCCGACTTTATTTGACGGCGCAAATATTCAGCAATTTTTTCCGATTTATTTTGTACTGTTAATTCCATGATACCAGCCTAACAGGTAGTCTGCTTTTTCTTTTATTATAATCTTCTTTGCCCTTATTGTCAATAGGGAAATTAAAATTTCAGTCAAAAAAAATAAAAGTGATAATTGACAAAGTAAATGCACCCCCTCCAAAACCCTTAAATGCATTTAGTTTTACAAAAAGCAAGGAGTGCATTAAATCTGACAATATAAGGCTTACGGATAGTTATTGTTCTGTTATGGTGAT
>JAQUOK010000272.1 GCA_028717165.1 Victivallaceae bacterium
CGACCTGTTCAGTTAAACAAGCATATATGGAAAAGGGAAGATGTTTGAAATAGATATAACCCGAAGTTTTTCAGCGGCGCATTGCCTCCGCGGCTATCAGGGGGAATGCGCGTCTCTGCATGGACACAACTGGACGGTGCAGGCGGTTCTGCGGGTGAAAGAACTCGATAAGATCGGGATTGCGGTTGATTTTAAGAAACTGAAGAAGGATCTGGATGAAATTCTGGATGCGTTCGATCATACCAATATTTCGGATTATCCGGCTTTTGCCGAACTGAACCCGACCAGTGAAATAATCGCCAAAACCATCTACGAAATACTTTCACCAAAAGTCAACGATGATAACGTAAAACTCTATAAGATAAGAGTTTGTGAATCTCCGACTTCCGGCGCAAGCTATTTCGAAGACTGATACGGAGCGGCAAATGCTTAACAGACAACTGTTGGTAAACGAAACATTCCTGAGTATTCAGGGGGAATCAAGCCATGCGGGGCGCCTGTGTTTTTTTATCCGTCTGGCGGGCTGTAATCTGGACTGCGCTTATTGCGATACGGAATATGCCGGCAGCGCGGAAGACGGTGTCGCCATGACCGTGGACCATCTCGTGAGCCAGGCGAAACTGTCAAGGGTACGGCTGGTTGAGATCACCGGCGGCGAACCGCTCGGCCAGGCTAACACCCCGGTTCTGTGCCAGGCTTTGCTTGCCGAGGGAATGGAAGTCATGGTGGAAACCAATGGTTCCCTGCCTTTAAGCCTGCTGCCTCCGGCAGTCAGGAAGATCGTGGACTGCAAGACTCCTTCAAGCGGGATGGTGGAGTACAACCTGTATGACAATTTCCATATTCTCTCCGACCGGGACGAAGTGAAATTCGTCATTCTGGATTACCGGGATTACGAATTCGCCCTTACCGTAATAGAAAAATATAAACTCCGGAACAAAACCCCCAATATTTTATTGAGCCCGGTGTGGGGAGAACTTGATCCTGCCAGACTGGTTGCCTGGATGCGGGCGGACCTGCCCCCGGCCAGACTGAATCTGCAACTCCACAAAATAATCTGGGGGCCTGGGAAACGGGGTGTTTAGCGGATATCCCTGACGCTGCCGCGTTCTATCAGCTTCGCGCGCAAATTCCTTTCAGGCGGCTTTACTCCGGAAATAATCCATTCTTTCAGCATTTCGACCGCTTCCCGGCCGATTTCCTCAACCGGCTGTTCGAGCGTTGTGAGCCCGACATGGGCCGCATCCGGCCAGGTAATGTTATCGTAGGAAATTATCGAAATATCTTCAGGTATCCTGACGCCGAAATCGCGGCAGGCGCTGTAGAATTTCATTGCCCGGTGATCGCGCATGGCGAAAACCGCGGTCGGCCGGCTACCGGCCAGAAGCAATTGCCGTAAGTCAGGATATTGGCCGTTTTCGCCCGGTTGGATAATATTCTCAGGCGCAAGCGATATTTCATCCTCAGCCAGGGCGCCGCGGAATCCGGCGAGTATCTCTTTGTAAAAATAATTTTCCAAAGGGCCGGCGACCACGCCGATATGACGGTGGCCTCTGGCGGTTAAATAGCGCCCCGCCTGGCGGCCGATATTGCGGAAATCCATCCGGCAGCACAATGCGGAATCATCCCGTTCCTGATTGGCTACCAGATAAGGTATTCCGACGGTTTCCAGGGAGGAAAACATGGTTTTTCTTTCCCAGCCTTCGAGAAAAATAAGTCCCTGAATATCGCCTTTCGCATGTCGCGAGGCCAGTTCGTTCATGAAAACAGCCGTGTCGGAAAATGACATTACGACTTCGGCATGGTTTTCCGCGGCTTCAGCGCAAATACCCGCCAGGATACCCATGGCTTCGTTCGCTTTCGGGAAAATGATCGTGCCGTTGAAACGAACCAGAAAACGTTCAAGGGAAAGTTTCTTCTTTGTTTTGATGACTTTCGCCCCGCGGCCGGGAATCAGACAGACCAGGTTTTCTGTCCGCAGTTTACGCAATATGGTGCGGATTACGCCGCGGCCGGTGCCGTAATTTTGCGCCAGCTCCCGTTCCGAGGGGAGAAATTCAGCCTGACAATATTTGCCGTTCTGTATGTCCCCGCGGATTTTTTCCAAAACTGAAGCCGTATGCGCTCTGACCATTAAAAAAACCTTCCGTTATTTTCTCAAATAAGCTTAACCGCTTACTGCGTTAACATAGCTTGAAAAACCGGAAAATCAATTGTCTTGCAGTAAATCGCTTCGCCGGGACAAAATCGGCTTCTCCTATATGTTCCATGTTATCTTCAGCCTTCTCTGCAACCCGGAAACTTATTTCTATCTTTTGCCGGAAATACGCTGTTCCGGGAACTTTGGTCACTGGAAAGCTTCTGTATACAAAAAGTTATCGCAAGTATGCAAAATGAAGTCAGCGCCGAAATCATAACAGTTATATCCGGACCCGTATCGAGAACGCCGCAGTCGTTTTCCGCGTTCGCCTCCAGATAAAACATAAAAGCAAAAAGTACAAGCATCGCGATTACCGGAGTTAACCATATACCGACTTTAGGTTTTTCCCTCAGCAGCATGATAATAAACGCTCCAGCGGCCGGAATAATGCAAAAATACAGCAGAATTGTTTCGAACAAACTTCCTTCCATTATAATTTCCTCCTTTTTATGAACTTATCAAAAAAAATGACTAACGCCAAATACGTGTTTTGTTAAACCCGCACAAACGCACGATCACATAACAGCCGCCGTCGTTCCTTCTGGATTCGGAACGGAATATTTCCTTTACCGGAAGCGGCTCCCCGTTCTTTTGCCGGTAGATTTCCTTGGCGGTTTCCAGATCTTTCTCCCTGAAAATAAAGTAAACCGCACCCTTGCCGGGGGACTGTGAATTTATCAGTCCGTGGAGTTGCCGGGTTCTCAATTCGGGAGATGCGCATATTTCCCCGGCCGCCTGAACGGCAAAGCCGGAATGAAAACGCAGACGTCTGGTTTCGCCGGAAAAATCATAGATATTTACCTTGGATATGCCGGATTTCTGAACGATAGCGCTAAGCGCGTTGCTCATCTCCGGAATATAAGCTTTGGGATGGCGCGGCTTTAAAGCCTTTCCGATACAGATGCATACGACAATGAAAAATACTGAATTGACGATCCGGGGATTTAGTTTCACGGGGGCAAAGGCCGACAGATAAGCCGCAAACGGAATACCCGGAATCAGCAGAAATATATAATACCGGCTCGATACGGAATCCATAATACATGAACGCAACAGCGTCATCACCAGAATTGTTATGATCAAAAAAACTATTTTCCGGTTTCCCAGCAGTTTTCTGCGCCTGATAACAAAAATTATCATACCGCCGACAAGCAGCAGCAGGAAAGGGAAAAATAATATTTTAACCATACTTTTAAGTGAATAAAAAATTTCTATAGCCTCCGAATTACAACAAAATTAATCTGGAAATTGCGTGCTTGAACAGATTCTGCCCGTAATAGACGACAGGTACGCCGATTATAAACAGTGACAGAACAAACGTTAAAACGGCCGAAACGGAAAACAGCGCCAAGGCTTTCAGGCCCGGTAAAAGCTCCCGCCTGTCTTTTAACGCCGGGAGAAGCTCGAATATCCCGACAATGAACACAAATTCCAGACTTTCATATCTGAATAAAGCGGCCAGGCCGATAAGCGCTCCCGCTCCGGCCCGGAGCCGGACGGAACTGTTTTGTATCGCGGACAGCATAAACGCCGTACCGGCCGCGACCAATGCCAGTCCCCAGCCTTCGCGTAAACAAGACGCGCTTAACCGTATTGCGTAAGGATGAACCGCCGCCAGCAGCGCGGCGGTGAGGGCGCAGCGACGGTTGCCGAATAAAATCAGCGTCAAATAAAACATCACGGTAATGAAAAAAACGCCCGACAGGATATTTACCGTCCTTCCCGCCAGCAGGAAACTTCCGAATAAAGGGCGGAAAAACTTCATCAGAAATAAAAGCATCGGAGGAATATATTCATTCCCGTATGCCGTCCTGAAATCCGTTTTTTCCCACTTTTCAGCCAAAGTCAGATACAAAACTTCATCACGCTGAAGGTAAGTGGTTTCCAGCGCCCTTGCCAGGCGTAAACCCGCCCCCAGTACGATAACGGCGGCAAGGCATATACTTATTCCGCTCTTTTTTGACAGAATCATTTTTGACAGAATCATTTTTCTTGAATTTGTGTTTTTCCTTAAACCTTAAATCTTAAATAATTCCCGGCTCAGGCCCGCTCGTGCCGCCAACCTTTAGTCCCGCACGGCTGGGGACAGCCGCGGCTACACCGGGAAACTCTGCATGTTGAGAAACCGGATGTAGCCGCCCCTGTCCTCAGGGGCGTAGGGAACGTTGCATGAGAGTTGAACTCCGGAATTCCATTAACGTCTCCTGCTCCCCCTATGGAGAGTTTCTCATGCCGGGTTTTTTGAGCCCGGTTTTTTATTTTTTGCGCGGAGCCCGGTACAAACTTTCGAGCGCAATCCGGTTTTTCTTTTGCAGGAGCGACAAATAAAGTTCGGTCGTCTTGATGGAAGCGTGCCCCATCTGTTCTTTCAGAAACCTTATATCCACCCCGGCGTCAAGTGAAAAAGTCGCGTAAGTATGTCGCAGGCTGTGAATGGAATACGCTGTTCTCAATCCGGCTTCCGCAGCACATTTTTTAAACGCTTTTTCCAGCGACCGGGTGGTAAGCCGTCGGCCTTTGCCGGAAACCAGCAGATAATCCTCCGGCAGAACGCCAAAACCCAGTTTTTCCCTGAGCCGCAGATATTCGAAACAAATTTTCTTGAATTCCGAATTGATCCAGACGTCACGCCGTTTGCGTCCCTTTCCTTCCCGTACGATCAGTGAAGAATGTTCCCCCTGAATAACCAGATCCTTTACTTTTAAGCCCGCCATTTCCATTACCCTCAGACCTGAAAAAAGCCCTAATTCCACCATAAACCAGTTCCGAACCAGGTTTATCTTTTTTCCCTTTATTCCATGATGTTTGAATGCCAGACACACTGCTTTAAGCTTACGACATTCTTCCATCCATAAGACTTTTTCTTCAACCGGTTTCCAGTGGGGGCTCTTTGAGGATGGTTCAGAAAACTCCTCTTTTCTGAACAGTTTTGAGGTAAATGTAGAATAGATAGAAGGAACTCGGATATAAAGTTTTTCCGAGTTTAAGAAAGCAACGTGCTTAAATTTTTGACAATGTGATTTCATAATATGAAATAAAACTACTGGGGTATCCACTTGACAACAGTGGATACAACATGTAGTGTTTTCAGATGAAAAACTACCCCAGAAATAT
>JAQUOK010000273.1 GCA_028717165.1 Victivallaceae bacterium
CGTAAATTTCGTTGACGCGGGAAGCAAAATATTCCGCCCAGCCTTCCTTTATCTTCAAATCCTTGATTTTCGGGTATTTTTCCTGCATCCAGTCGTGTCCGAGCTCATGCGCACAGACTTCAATGAATTTCCATTTCGGCAATCCGGTCAGGACTAATATCGAATAACGGTCGTTAGTTTTTTTAACTTCAGTTTTTTCCTGATGCCCCTGCAACAGGGAATAACTTGTTTCCGTCTTGGTTTTAACGGTATAAGTATATTTGTACAATCCCATTTCCATGCCCGGCTCGTAGTTGGCGGAAGCTTTTTTCAGGGTGTTCAGATCCACCAGGAGGAGGTGTATCCGGTGTTTCGTCGACCAATTCAGGTCTTTGGCTATTCCGGCCCTCATTTCGTCGAACAGTTCTTTGGCTTCGTCTTCGGAAAAGATTGCGGTACGGCCGCAGGTTTCACCCAGAAAACGTCCGTCCTTCAGATAGGTTCCGGAAGCAGCCGGAAGTCCGCAGACAAAACATTTCGGCAACGCTCCGCAATGTTCACAGTATACTTTGTCGCCTTCCGGAGTTTTAATTACTATGCCCCGCTGAAAAGGTTTGCCGCACAGAGCGCATTTAGGCAGAGTCGTCTCCAGGCATTTTTGGGAACAGTAATATTTACCGTCTTTTTTGTAGGCACCTTCCGTACAGCGTTTACCGCAGGCGGCGCAAACCGGCCTGGTCTGAGTGAAGCACTTTTGACTGCAGAACACTTTGCCGTCGGCTTTCAGATATTTGCCGTGAATCTTTTTCCCGCAGACCGAACAGCGCAAAGTCGCGGCCGCAAGCTGAAAAATAAACAGCACACTCAAAAAAATGAACAGAAATTTCCGCATAATGCTCCTTACTGCCGCACTATTTTTCGCCCGTTGAAATATTGCAGCCGATCGACAGAAGTTTTTCCACCACATTCTCGTACCCACGGTAAATTACATCGGCGGAATTGATCACGCTCCCGCCTTTTGCGCACATTGCGGCGATCAGCATCGCCATCCCGGCGCGGATATCGGGGCTGGACATCTGGAGGCCGCGGAGTTTGCACGGGCCGTTTATAACGACGCGGTGCGGATCACAAACAATCGCTTTCGCGCCCATGCTCATCAGGCGGTCGACGAAATAAATCCGGCTCTCGAACATTTTTTCAAAAAAGAGAACCGAGCCTTTCACCTGGGTCGCCAAAACTATCGCGACGCTCATCAGGTCCGACGGGAATTGCGGCCAGGGGCCGTCCGAAATAACCGGACAATGCCCGTCAAAATCATCAATGACCTTCAGTTTTTGTTTCGCAGAAAGATAAATGTGCTCAGGGTGCAGTTCAATATCAACCCCCAGACGTTCCAGAACACGCCGCGTCATCCAGTAATGCCGCGGAACCGTTCCCTTCAAAGTCAGTTCACCGCCGCAAACCGCTCCCAGCACCAGAAAACTCCCGGCTTCAGTATGGTCACTGACAATCCGGTGGTCCGCGCCGTGCAGTTTTTCAACGCCGTTAATTACAATCGTATTACTGCCGAGCCCGCTTATCTCGGCGCCCATTTTATTCAGGAGCTCAGCCAGGTCGGTCACGTGCGGTTCCGACGCGGCATTGCGAATAATTGTCGTACCTTCAGCCGTTACCGCCGCCATCATGATCTGTTCCGTCGCGGTTACGCTGGCTTCATCCAGAAACATTTCACAGCCCCTGAGGCGTTTTCCGGCAGTAAATATGTATTCGTGATTGGTTTCCACTTTAATGCCGAGTTTGCGCAGGCCGTAAAAATGCCCGTCAAGCCGGCGCCGCCCGATAACGTCCCCCCCCGGCGGCGATATGACCGCTTTGCCGCAGCGTATCGCCAGCGGCCCGGCAAAAAGGATTGAAGTCCTTACCCGTGAACAAAATTCTTCACTGATTGTCGAATCGGAAAAGTTTTTTGCTTCTATCTCTATAACGTTATGATCGAAACTGACCTCCAGTCCGAGAATTTCGAGGATTTCCAGCATGACCCGGACGTCAAGAATATTAGGCGCATTGCGCAGTATGACTTTTTCATCGGTGAGCAGCGCGGCGGCAATCATGGGCAGAACCGCGTTTTTGTTGCCGCTTATCGTTATTTCGCCTTTGATCGGAGCCCCGCCTTCGACATATAAAGAATGCATTTTTTTAGATTTAAGATTTAAGGTTTAAGATTTAAGGAAAAATTTCCACAACTCACAGTAATAATAAAATTGCTGCTTTTCAAGTCGCAAGTTGTAAAATTATCAAGAGTAATTATTGTAATGTAACTGGACGAGACCGACAAAAATCAAAAAATAAAAATATAACGCGCCGTATCGGGACGCGGTCCAGCGGCGGGACGCTGAGCGTGCGAGCTGCACGAAAAACCTTGTATGCCGACTGTCGGTGTCGTCTAACTGGTTATCGGTTTGTTGGAAAAGAATTTAATCCCGGAAGGGATGATTGTAACAGAAAGAGACGGATTTTCAGATGTCGAATTATACTGAAACGGATTGGGAAAATATCGTTTACCGCGGCGTCGAATCGGAAGAACTCGACTATAAAGCCGCCATCGACTGGCGGAAACTGAACCGCACCGGCAAAAGTAAATTCGTCCGGCATTGCTTGGCAATGGCCAATACCAAAGGCGGCTATATCGTCGTCGGCGTCGGCGAGGATACGGCGGGACAGCCGACGCTGTTTACCGGGCTTACTCCGCCGCAGGTCAAATCCTTTGACCCGACCCTCATCGGCAATTTCATAAACCGCTATGCCGATCCCGAAATCGACCTGACGATCGAACGCCCGGTCGTCAGGGGCAAACGCTACGCGATATTCGTTATCAGGCCGTTTGCCGATATCCCGCACGTCTGCGCTTACGGGCTGAACGACGAACTGCAGCAGGGGGTTTTTTATATCCGCACCGCCGATGCCGCCAGCCGCGGGGCTCACCGCGCCAGTGAAATCCACGCGATCATCCAGCGCGCCCTGCGCAACCAGCGGGAACTTCTGGGCAGGATGATCCGCGGCGTACTTTATGAAAACCGGGACGTGCCGATAGAGAACGCCGCCAGTCATTTCAGGGAGGATTCCAGTAACGGTACAAATTACTTCCTTCGCCGCCGGCTTCCCGGCAAGTCGCAGAAACCGGCGATTCTGATGCAGTTGACGGTTTGCCCGAACCAGTATACTAAAGACAGATTTACTTTGTCGGAAATAAAACGCGCCGCCGGCAACTCGCTTTCCCTGTTGTCGGAACCGAATTTTGTTTCCGAGAATGATATGAACGAGAGCTATTTTTCGAATGTCGCTCTCCGTTCCCTGCCGAATGATGAACTCAAAATGTGGCAGATATTCAAAACCGGAATGTTCCATTATATTTCGTACTGGCCGGCGCCGGATAAAAAAATCAGATACCAGTATATTCTGCGTTTCTGCTCGGAAGCGGTCAGTTTCCTCGCCCGGCTTTATTCGGAGCTCGGCTATGCCGAGGAACTGCTGGATATTACCGTCGGCCTCAACCAGGTCGAGGACATTGAATTGTGCGAAACCCCGCACTCGGGGAAATATAAGGACAGCCGTTACTTCTGCCGCATCCCGGATATCCGCATTAAACTTCAGCGCAGTGCGGCTGACCTGGCCAGCGGCTGTGTTGAACACACCGCCAGAATAATCAAGGAATTGTGCGAAAGATTCAACTTCCCGGACGGCAGGCACGAAAAACTCCACAAAAACATAACCGCTTACCTTGAAAAACGCTCTTGATTTTTCCTGAGCCGGTGGTATACTTTCTGGCTGATATTTTTATTAACGTAATAACAGGACCTATCATGAGCGATAACAATTTGCATAACTATCCGGACCGGGACGGTTTTTTCGGCGAATACGGCGGCCAGTTCATACCTGAACATTTGATAAAAATAATGAATGACATCCGCGATTCCTATTTTGAAATCCGCAGGAGAAAAGATTTTCAGGAAGAACTCGAAAAACTCAATAAATACTATGTAGGCCGGCCCAGCCCGATCTATCACGCTGAAAAACTGTCCGCCAAATACGGCGGCGCGCAGATTTATCTCAAACGCGAAGACCTGAACCATACCGGAGCCCATAAAATCAACCACTGCCTCGGCGAAGCCCTGCTTGCAAAATTCATGGGCAAAAAGAAAGTCATCGCCGAAACCGGAGCCGGACAACACGGCGTCGCCCTGGCGACCGCCTGCGCCCTGGTCGGCATCAAGTGCGAAATCCACATGGGCGTGATCGATATAGAAAAAGAACATCCGAATGTGGTAAAAATGAAGGTTCTCGGCGCTACGGTAGTACCGGTAACCCGCGGCACCCAAACCCTGAAAGACGCGGTGGACAGCGCTTTTGAAGTTCTGCTCGAGGACCCGGAAAACAATTTTTATGCTATCGGTTCGGTTGTGGGGCCGCATCCGTTCCCGATGATGGTCCGCGATTTCCAGAGCATCGTCGGTAAAGAGGCCCGCGTTCAATTCAAGGAAATGACCGGCGGGTTACCGGATTACGTGCTCGCCTGCGTCGGCGGCGGCAGCAACGCCATAGGGCTTTTTTCCGGATTCCTCAATGACAAGGAAGTGAAACTCATCGGCGTCGAACCCGCCGGATACGGCCTGCATACGGAAAAACACGCCGCCACCATGACCAAAGGCACGAAGGGCATGATCCACGGTTTCAAATGTTATTTGCTTCAGGATGAAAAAGGCAATCCCCTGCCGGTGCATTCAGTCGCGTCCGGACTGGACTATCCCGGCGTCGGGCCGCAGCACTGCATGCTCAAGGATATTGAACGGGCGGAATACGTCTCCGCAACCGATAAGGAATGCCTGGACATGTTCATGGAACTTTCCCGGCTCGAAGGCATAATCCCGGCACTTGAAAGCTCACACGCGATAGCCTATGCCGTCAAACTGGCGGCGACTTTGCCGAAAGACAAAAAACTGCTGGTGAACTTAAGCGGACGCGGCGACAAAGACGTCGATTACGTCGCTTCCGTACTGGGAGTAAAGTAAAAACCGTCAACAGATCAACCGCTCCGGGAACATTCCGGGGCGGTTTTCATTTTTTCGAGAACCTCACCACCAGATAGACTTTTGATTCCTGTGACGCAAGATTCTCTATTGAATGGTTTATGTCACACTGGTAAATAAGGACGTCGCCCTTATTCAAAATCGTGGAATTCCCGCCCGCGATAACTTTCACCTTGCCGTCAAGTACGGTCAGAAACTCCTCGGTATCGGGATAATGCGGTGAG
>JAQUOK010000274.1 GCA_028717165.1 Victivallaceae bacterium
ATTAATAATGCAAAAAATGGCAATTTCCGTCAAAAATCAGCAGTCTGCGAAATAAAAATTCATTTGGAAATAACCGGTCAAGATTTGGGGATAAAGTCTGAGAACTATTTTTCATTCGGAATTACTGGACTAACCCATGTCGTCTGACGCAGGTATTCCATAAGCTTTCTTATAACATCATCGTTTTTCAAACCCAAAAAAGCGGGAGCTGAAAACTCCCGCTTTACTCATGCCTGGCGTTCATTTACTTAGCAGTTCATCCCAGGCCGTCATCAGACGTATCAGGCTGTCTTCCCGGGGGCCGCCGCCCACGACCGGCAGGATTTCGTAACCGCCGCGCTGATAGCATTCCGGCAGGCACATATACCCGCAGGTGCCGTTCCCGTAGGAATTGACGAAGTTATATTTGAAGGGAGATTTTTCTTTAATGTGAAGTCCCGCTTCGGTAAACGGTTCGCCGGGAGCGGAAAGAAACATTAAATCTCCGCCCATTTTGAAATTCATCAGTTTGAAGGTGCGGGATTTGCCGGAACATTTTTTCTTAAAATCCAGAAGCTGTTCCGCGAACATCTTCGCGACCGCGCCGTCGCCGGCGGCAATGCCTTCGCTGGTCAGGTCTTTATCAGAGGAAACGCTGCCGAGACGTCTAATGATGGCTTCCGCTTCCACAGCGCGCTCCTCGCTGATCACCTGGTACGGGACAACGAAATCACTTGAATCAACCCGGATTTTATCGATGTCCGCCGGTTCCAGGACATCCAGCAGCCCCATAACTATTTTACCGTAGACTTTGCCGATACGGCAGGCTTCGGCATAACAGGTCTGGCTGCTGCCGCTGCCGACGTCAAAATGGTTGATATTGCCGGAACATCCAATCAGCGTCAGCACCGGAACGTCATAGCCGATTTCCTGCTGGATAACTCTTTCCATACGCCCCGGCCATTCCGCCGAGACCAAAGTGCCGCCCACCGTATCATTGTGATTGCAGATATTGCATATTATCCCTGCGAGCCTGCTGTCCTGTTTAACCGCAAGCACCAGGATTTCATCATCAACCGGACCTTCCGGACGATCGATATTCGGATTCAGTTTACCGGGATTAGTGGCAACCGTACCGTCTTTCATCCAGTAGCGGCGGTTAAAGGCGCAGGGATTGTTATTGACCTTAGCCAGTTCCAGAGTCGAGTCCTGCAAATTGGCGTAAGCTTCTTCGACGGCGCATACGGCCTTGTCTTCAAGACAGGCAAACTGTTTGTCATTAAGCCCGCCTCTTTCGGGACGCAGTTCCGGCCCGGTATGGGTATGGGTTGCCGCCATGATCAAATTGTCCGCGAAACCATAACCTTTGGCTTTCAGCTTATCCCTGACATTGCCAACCAGCTTCAAGGTCGTGCTAACGAGTTCAAACGAAACGATCCCGCAGACGACGGAATCTTTTTTAAACAATACGGCCCTCACCTGAAGGTCGTCCAGAACCCCGGTATTGGGACGCCGGTTAAAATACCCGGCCAGGGAAACTCCCCGTTCCGGCGTAATTATCTGTTTACTGATGCCAACCTGCAACATTTTTACTTTACCTCAATTAAAGCGCCGTTATTCTGAGCAGATTTATGGGCGGCATAACAAAGCTTGAGGTTATGGACGCCGTCCCCGCCCAATAACGGTTTGCCGCTCAAAATGGATTCGGCGTGATGGTTAATGACTTCCTGATAAATATTTTTGATTTCAGCGGGTTTGAGCGATTCCTGAGCTGTGAAGCTGTCCAGCTCCAGACGGATTTTGACCGGCTCATCTTCGTAGCCGGAAAGCTGGAACAAAGTCGCATAGCCGCGCAAAACAGCAGCGGAACCGTAAATTTCATAACCCAGGTTGCTCACAGTGCCGCCCAGGCCGCTGCGCGCCTCGCTGAAAGCGACTTTCGCCGAACCGCTCAGGCCGTCAGCCAGGTTGAATTTTATATAGGCGCCGTTTTCGGCTTTGATATCCATGGTTTTCGGCAAATAAACGCAGGCCAGCGAAACGATCCGGCTGTCGGACATGAATTCAGCCATATACATACAATGGCTTGCGACATCACCGATCGGGCCGCCCATCTCGGCGAGACTTGAACAACGCCAGGTGGCTGCCTCTTCCGGCGTGGAACCGTAGCAGAATTCCATGTGGAAACAGCTGTCGCTGACGTTGCCGAGTTTACCGGAAGCAACGGTTTTTTTAGCCAGTTCGTTGTATGAATTATAAACCATCATGTGGTCAACCGCCAGGCTTTTTCCGGTTTCCCTGGCAGCCGCAACTAATTTTTCCGCATCCTCAACGGTTGTCGCAATCGGTTTTTCGACGATAACGTGTTTTCCGGCGCGCATAGCCGCTTCCGCGATCCCGGCATGAGTCAGATTGTTGGTCGCGACGAATACCGCGTCAATTTCAGGAGCGGCGAAAATTTCATCAGCCGAAGCATACCACTTCAGGCCCAGGGCTTCCGCCGCTTCCCGGCGCGCGGGGTTCAGGTCCGCAGCGCCGACAAGTTCCGCTTTTTCGAGGGCGCTGAAACGCGCCGTATCACAGGCAAAGCCTTCTTTGGCGATACGGTTCTCGGCAATCCCGCCGAAACCGATTAATGCATATTTTATTTTTACCATAGTAATCTCCCGGTTTCTCTTAAACGGCATTTTCGATTTTAACCTGAAAATGCCGTTAAGTCAAATCGTATTCTTTTTTGAAAAGTTATTTCATATAAACATCAGCGACTTTTTTGAAAGCGGCCACACAGGCTTCCATATGTTCCGTACCGTAAACCGGATGCGGGAAGAACGACATCGTCCGTTCAGCCAGATATTGCGCTCTTTTGCAGTCGAATTCGGAATAATCTATCTGACGGGCGTTCGGATCCCTGAAGGGATATTTGCGGTTGCCGAAACCGTTCTGCTCGACGAAAGCGCGTTCTCGGTACATTTCCGGCCACTGCACGCCGTAGCAGGGAACTCCTTCCGCCGCAACCGCTTTGCAGAATTCCTTCACCGTACAGGTCAGTTTATCGGCGTCCAGGATCAGCGGAACCCACCAGAAAGCGTTCTGCCGTTCAGCGGTATTGACCGGAGTTTTCAGGATCAGCGGATGATCTTTCAGGGCGTCAATAATAATTTTTGCGTTACGTTTGCGGTTCGGGAGATTCCAGCTGTCGAAACGCGCCAGCTCACAAAGACCGATCTGCGACTGCATTTCAGTCATGCGGAAGTTAAAGCCGACGCGTTTGTGGATATACATCAGTTTGCCTTCCATTTCGAGCAGGTTCAACCGTTCTTTCACATCATAGCCGTGGTCGCGGAAGGAACGGCATTCCCAGGCCAGGTCATCATCGTCGGTCACGATCATACCCCCCTCGCCGCCGGTAGTGAAATGTTTGCTCTGACAGAAACTGAAACAGCCGATGTCGCCGACCGTACCCGCCTTTTTCCCTTTATATACCCCGCCGAAACATTGCGCACAGTCTTCGACGACTTTGAGATTGTGCTTTTTGGCAATGGACAGAATGGGATCGAGATCAGCGACAACGCCGTAGAGATGTACTACTACGATCGCTTTCGTGCGCTCAGTAATGAGTTGTTCGATGGCTTCCGGGTCAATATTGTGGTCATCCGTAACATCGGCAAAAACCGGTAACGCGCCGGCCTGCAAAGCACAGAATGAAGACGCAATAAAAGAATAACTCGGGCAGATAACCTCATCGCCGGGACCGATGCCCATTGCGGCGAGAGCGGTATGCAGGGCAGCCGTACCGGTGGCAACGCTGATAGCGTTACGGGCGCCGATCCATTCGGCCCATTCCTTTTCAAACTTCTGGCCGAGCGGGCCGGTCCAGTAGTTCACCTGACCGCTGCGCAGCGGTTCCATTGCTTTTTGAATTGTTTCTTCCTCGAACGCCGGCCACATCGGAAACGTACCTTCATATGTCTTCGGCCCGCCATTGATCACTAATTCCGCCATAATGGAATCCTCCTTTGGGAAATTAATATCAAACACTTAATGGAAAACTTCTACTAAATATATCAATGAAGATAATGGAAGTTTTCCATTATGTCAAGCGGCTTTCATGAAAAATATGTATTTTTATTTATCGGCAAAATTCCAACGTTACAGTTTTTTACTTGTCAAATTCGGTTTTTTTCAGTTTTTTTCAGGCGGTTACGGATTATATGAAAGGGTTTTTGCCGCCTTTTGTTTGCAAAGCGAATATTTTATATTATTTTTTATGAATACTTATTAAATTCATAATGTGGAGCCTGCAAAAATGAAAAATGTTCTGATACCGACTAAACTGGATACGATAGCCGCAGACCTTTTACGGGAAAAATCTTACGTGGTAGTACAGGATGCCGAGCGTTCTCCCGAGGAACTGGCGGCCGAATACAAGAAAACGGAAGTCCTTATCGTCCGCAGCGAAAAAGTTACGCCGGAAATAATAGACGCCCTTCCCGATCTCAAACTGATCGTCCGGGCCGGAGCCGGTTATAATACCATTGATACAAAATACGCCAGGCGTAAGAATATCGCGGTAATGAATACTCCCGGCGCTAATTCCAATGCAGTCGCCGAAGAAGTCGTTGCCCTGATGCTTGCCGCCGCGCGCCATCTGGTTCCCGCCGATATCTCGACCCGTGCCGGGAAATGGGAAAAGAAAAATTTCATGGGCACGGAACTGACAGGCAAGACCATCGGCGTCGTCGGGTTGGGAAATATCGGCAGGCTGCTTATCAAACGTCTCGAAGGTTTTGAAATGAAAGTGCTCGGATATGACCCGATGATCTCTCCCGCCCTGGCGGAAAAGCTGGAAGTCGAGTTATGTTCGCTGGAAGATATTTTCAGCAGTTCCGATTATATTTCCCTGCATATTCCGGAAAATGACGAGACCCGCGGCATGATCAACTGCAGACTCCTGCGACTGATGAAAGAAGGGGCGACTTTAGTAAACTGCGCCCGTTCCGGCATCATCAATGAAGACGACCTGCGGGCCGTCAAGGCGGAAAAAAAACTGATTTTCTGCAACGACGTTTACCCGAAAGACGCCGCCGGAGAAAAATCCGTCGCGGATATTGCCGACATCATGCTTCCGCATCTCGGCGCAAATACTGCAGAAGCCAACTTTAACGCCGCCCGCCGTGCCGCCGAACAGACAATAGACTATTTCGAACAGGGCATTACCAATTGCGTGGTAAACAAGGATATCCCGGACGGTCTTGACCGGGCGTACCATCGCCTTGCTTTCGTGCT
>JAQUOK010000275.1 GCA_028717165.1 Victivallaceae bacterium
GCTAATGTATTGTCCTTGAATTCAGCAGACTCTATTTCCAGTCCGCCGCAGGTAATATGAATGTCTGTTGCCAGTACGGGGGAACCGGCCGCTTTCCCTTTACAGCAATAACCTGGCAGCAGTGCGGCGGCAATGAAACTTTATAACGGTTCGAAAACACTCCTTTATATTCGCTTTGCCAGAAATCGAAAATATGATATTCCTTGTCCGCCGCAAGTCCTGCTTCGTGAAAATCCAGAATATATTCCCGTTCCCTTGCCGGATAATCGACATTGATTATGCAAATTACCTGCCATTCTTCCGTTTCGTTTCCGACCTTCAGGGCATAGAATGACGGGACGTTTTTGCGGAAAAAATCCAGCGGTACGGCCGCATGTTTATAATGCGGCAGAACTTTTTCAAGCAGTTTTACCCGTTCCGGCGCCAGCTCCGGCAACTTGTCGCTGAGCATTACCAGCCCGTTGCTCAAACCGACAACGGATGCCCAGGATTGCGCCTCTTCATAAGACAGTTCCGAGTTGCTGCCTTTCTGGCGTACAACCAGATAATCAGGATCGTTGATCCATAATTTTTTGTGCTGATGACAGTGGTTAAGCGTTGCCGCTATCGCCCGGAGGACTTCCCCCGGCCCATTGAAGGAATCCCGTTCTCCATGGTGTTTGGCGATTTTGGAACCGTCCCAGCGGCCGCCGACATCGTCACCGATCCTCATGCCGTCAGCTACGCCCAATGAAAGGCCGAAAAGGCAGGCGTTAAGCAGAAAAGTTCCTTCTTTCATGCCTTCCTTGAAGGCCTTAAGGCCGTTGCGCATCGCTTCTCCCTTGGAGACGCAGGGATCAGCGAGAATGCCCAGTGGGGACATTCCCTGTCCGTTGGCGCCGTCAAGTTTTATATATTCATAACCGTAATCGACGGTAACAGTCCGCGCCAGTTCCCGTATCCAATCGCATACTTCCGGAATACTGCAATCCAGGGCATATACCGTTTTCACGGCGTAACCGGCTACTTCAAGCGGGCTGCCGTCCGCGGTTTTAATGACCCAGTCCGGGTGTTCCCGGTATATTTTGCTCTGCGGCGCGGCCAGAAACGGGCAAAGCCACAGGCCGGGTTTAAATCCTTTTGATTTTATCTCAGCGGCAAGCCATTTCAGGCCGTGGGGAAATTTCTTATTCGTGCTTAACCATTCTCCCTCACAATCCGAAAAACCGGCGTCAAGTTGAATATATTCAACCGGTATCGTATCGCGGCGCCCGACCAGCCAGTCCACATTTTCGAGAATATCGCTTTCGCTTATTCCACTCTGGTAATAATCCCAGGTCGCCCATCCGATAATATCTCTGAAGTTAATCCTGCTTTTATCGATTCCTGCCGTTATCAGGTCAAAATACTTCTCCAGCATCAGCGCCGGAATGTCCGCGGAGTCAACATTGACATACAAAGTCTCGGTTTGCAGTTTGCGGCCCGGTTTCAAAGGCAATCCGCAGAACTGACACACGGCTTTCAGCGACTCGAATTTAAAACCTTCAACCGCTTTCAGGCGTATTTCAGTATGCTGTCCGGCGAATGTCAGGAAACCCAGGAAAACATATTTTCCGGTTTTGCGGTTGCCGAGCAGTGAATAATAAGGAGAATAATAATCGAGTTTATTTTCATTGTGGCAGGGGTTGCACAAATCCTCTACTCCCGCCCCCCAAGCCGGCGCTGAGCATGGTCCAGGAATTTATATTGCCGTCAAGAGCTAATATCCCCTTTTCCTTACTTGAAATATCAAGTACGGCAACTTCATCTATGAACATGGGGTTATCGGAAATATTTGCTATTTCAAGGTTTAATTCCGCAATTCCGTTCTCATTTTTTATGACATTCAATTTGAAGTCGACTATTCTGTTCTTCCGTCCGGAGTTTATTTCGTAAATAATTCCATCAGTATCTCTGAACCTGATACTGCTTTCCGCGTTTTGTATTAAACTGCTGATATTCATGTTTTCCCTGTTATTTATTAAGATACCCGGAATGATTTCCGGGTATTTTCTCATTTGTGTATTATCTTAATTACCTTGCGGCGTATCTCCGGCAGTTAACCATTCCAAGGTTTTCTTACTTAACGCATTTTTAAAAATAAGGGAAATATATTTACTTTTTGTTGAAATTCCCGGAACAATATAAATACAGGCGCCTTTGCCTAAATGCTTATAGGTTAAAAACGGCTGATCAGGACAAGGCTTGTTCTTATAAATACTGTCCGATATTATCAAAACAATTGCACTGCTGTTTCGGGTTGAACGCCCGTCAGATTTTGTTTCCAGATCTATCCAATTACCGGAATGCAGACCTTCTGTCAGGGGACAGTCAACTTTTACCATTATTTTGGTCATTTGTGCGCTTGAGTGACCATATACGCCGACCAGCGGATTACCGGATTTGCCGAATGACTTGGAACCTTCTATTTTATAATCCTCGTTTGGGGTAACCATCCCCAACTCGCTGTTGGTGATCAACAGGCCCCCGTTTTGGACATATTCGGTCATTCCCTCGTACATCTTAGGTGAAAACCAGCATGCGAGAGCCGTAATAAGAATCCTTTTATACGAATCCCGTTTTTCCCGGTTCTCCGGCAGAAAAATATCCGCATTGACTAAATCCGGATCATTTCCGCTCGCTTCTTTTACGGCCTTGGCCAGGCCCCGGGTACACCATTGCCGTTTCGCTCCGTATTCATATTTATCGTATTTTACTATCGCCGTCTCCTTATCTCTTTTTTCCTGTGCGGATACATTCCCCGGCACAATCAACAAGGTTGTTATTATAAATAAGAATGAGATTAGAGTGTTTTGCAATTTTTTTCCGTGAGATGATTTCATTGTTTCAACTCCTTTTGGTTCATTTTTATTTCCCGTTCTTATTTCCGGCCAGCCACTTTACGGAATCCGTCAAAAGCTGCAGTTCTTTTCCCTTCAAATCATCCTGAAGATATTTTTTACAATCATTCCAGGGACAGAAACATCCGGGCAGAGTACCAAAAACCACCACCCGGCCCTTGCCGTATTTTCCGGACAGAACAACATCATAGCCTTTTTTATCCCTGGCGATAACCCTGGCGTCTTTCCCCGGTTTGAACGCATAATGGTCAAATGCCCATCCGGGAACGTATTCATCTCCGCGTTTCACCGTTGCGGTCGGGGAAACCGGGTTTTGGATCATCAACCCGTTATTTTCGATGTTTTTGATTTTCCCATTATTCCCGGCGATAATGTCGGGAAACATGCCGGCCGTCGCCTTTGCAGCGGAGTCATGGGTAAGTATCAGACCTTTGCCGGTTTTCACCATGGATTTGATCACCTTTACGGCATTATCAAAGAAAACGGAACTCCTAGCATGAGGAATTATTATCACATCGGCATGGCGCATACAGGCGCCGTCAAGGCGGGGCAGATAAAAACAATTGAATTCAGGCATCTTGCTCAACCGGTTATAAATTTCTTCAGCTCCATGCGCATTCTGGTAAACGCCGACTTTTATGCCGGGCCGGTCGGAAACCGCAATGGCCACTTCCGGGTTTTCAATGACGTTGATCTTACCCATATCAGCAAACACTTTATTATTAGGGTAGAGCCCCTTAAAACGAGTCAGATCGCGGCTTGTTCCTACGGCAAGCACATAGGGTTCATTGGCATAATTAGTACTGATCTTTACGCCTTTTTTCAATTCTTCCGCACCAGCCTCGTAAAGCACTTGCCCCGTAATAATATTCTTAACTTCAAAACGTTTTCCCGTCAAGCCGAGCTTTCCGGTATCCAGTGACAAAACCGCCGTTGCCGGTTTTTCCCCCGGCAGCGCGACGCACAACGTATTATCCTGCCTGGTTATTGAAGAAAACCGGAAATTGTCATTCCCTTTCAGACAGGCGGATTGAGGCGTAATTTTATCGATAAAATCGGTAAAAATTTTATTTTTATCATCATTGTAGGAGCAGACCAGGTAATATGCGTTCCCCTTGCGGGTCATGACCGGCTTTTTGGTATTCTTTTCCCGGATTATAACTTCATCCGCCGATATTAACTCAACATCCCGCAAAGTTCCCCAGGTTTTACCTGCCGGCACCGCCAGTTTTTCACTTTCCAGCCTGACATAACCGGCTAACGGTTGACCCTTTTTTATCTTTATTCCGAAAAGTTCCTCCATGTGGTCATGCTGTTTCTCCAAATCCCGGCTCCCGGTAGTTACGGCGCTACTTATCGCGAGTACTTTTCCGCCCCGGGACAGATATTCCTTCAAATTTCGGAAAAACGCCTCATCCATCCCTATCCCCATTTCTTCAGGGATAATGATCAGGTCATATTTCATAAGGTTCTCAGGCTTGAGGGTGAACTCGGCGCCGATAAGCTGCGTATCCACCGGATAATATTTTTTAAGATTTTCGCGCAGTTGTTTATATACTTCCTTATATTTTCTACCAGCGTCCACAGGATACCGTAACACAAAGGGCACGCTGGAAATAAATAACCCTATTTTAGACTGCCGTTCCGCACCGATCCATTCCATTTGCAGATTGTTCCACT
Organism: Victivallaceae bacterium; assembly: GCA_028717165.1. Classification (GTDB taxonomy): domain Bacteria; phylum Verrucomicrobiota; class Lentisphaeria; order Victivallales; family Victivallaceae; genus JAHOYW01. The sequence continues at coordinate 4,560 of JAQUOK010000275.1, forward strand.
TTTTTACATTATCGAGACCGGTAAAAAGCTGGAGCACTTTTTCACTTTTTTTCGCATAACCGTTTAAATAATCTCCATAGACCTTGGTGAATCCGGGACTTTTTTGGTAGGCTCTCCGCAAAACCATGGGAAACAACATTGTTCTATATTCAAAAAAAGAGATAGGACTTCCATGGAATGCTACGGTTTCATTGTACGGGATATTGGCCCCTTTATAAGAAAAACTCGTTTCAATAAACGGCTTTTTCAAGTCATAATAATTGCTGTAGGATACCACCCACATGCGATCGCATATTTTTTCCAATTCCAAGGCGTCATACCCCCATGCCACCGAGTCGCTTCCAGTTTCGGGAGGATAAAAACAAAATTGGGTTTGCATATCATATTTGGCGGCGGCATCCCTCATCGCTTTGGTAAAATTGGTTACGACATCGTTACGATATAAACAGAATCTTTTGTCCCATTTGGCGCCGTCCTTACCGGTGGGAATTTTTGACCCAGTATATTTCTCGCCAAAATTTTTAAGGCAAAATTTACTGAATTCCTCAAGATCATCACGGTGAGTATCGGGACATTCGGCACAATTCACTTCATGCGGAAATATGCCAACCAAACTTTTATGACGTGATTTATAATTCTTACCCAATTCTTCAATTATATCAGTCCATATTTTAATGTGTCTGGGATC
>JAQUOK010000276.1 GCA_028717165.1 Victivallaceae bacterium
CCGATCTTAGCCGACTGGCTCAACACCGGCAAAGTCCATGAATGTTGTTTCGCCAACGCTTATGCGGGGTTTGAAGTGATGATGGGCATTGTCCGTTCAGCAACGCATGGCGGCCAGACAGCTCTGCCGCTGACAGCAGGCCCGGATGAATTGCAGGAGCTCTTCAATAAGATGTCGGACGCTCCGGTAATCGCCAATCCGGTAAACGTCGAAGAATATCTCGGCTGAGACTCTAATTGTCGGACGCGGCGGACAGGTCGGACGCGTCCGACTTCTTTTTGTTTTTTTATCAGTTATTTCCTTGATAAAATTATCCTTAGTACTATATTAAAAATCTGATAGCGGTAGTGGTAGGCAGTCGCCCGCTTTTTTTGCGGGAGGAAAGTCCGGACTACACAGAGCAGGGATTCCTTTTGTTAAAGAAGGATACTGTGGACCATATTCCACAGGAAGGCAAGTGCAACAGAAAATATACCGCCTGCCCGCTTTAAACAAGTGGTAAGGCAAGGGTGAAAAGGTGGAGTAAGAGCCCACCGGGCGACCGTGAAAACGGCGCCGCAGTGTAAACCCATCCTGTTGCAAGACCAAATAGGGAATGAGCCGTTGCTCGCGGCGTTTGAGTTCCGGGTTCTGGTCGCTTAGATAGATGACTGCCGCCTCGCAAGAGGGACAGAATCCGGCTTATTCCACTGCCGCGCTTTAAATTTTTTTAACTGAAAATGGGATACGGCCGATGAGTGCAGAGAAATTGGAAAAGGCATTGCGCAGAATACCTGATTTTCCACAAAAAGGTATTGTTTATATCGATATAACTCCTATTCTTCAGGATTCGGAACTTTTCCGGCTGGCAATTGACCTGCTTGCGGAAAAATATATTGCTTCCCCTCCCGCCTATGTCGCCGCCGTTGACGCGCGCGGATTTATTTTCGGCGGCGCCCTGGCCGCGAAACTGGGATGCGGCTTTGTCCCGATCAGAAAAAAAGGTAAACTTCCCTATAAAACCTATACTGAAAAATATGATTTGGAATATGGTTCAGCCGAAATCGAAGTTCATATCGACGCTGTACCTGCCGGAGCCGAAGTCCTGTTGCTGGATGACTTGCTGGCAACCGGCGGTACCGTCGCCGCGGCCGCAAGACTGCTGGAACAGCTTAAAGCGAAAATTATCGGGATTGAATTTGTTGTCGAGCTGGGATTTCTCAACGGCAGGCAGGTCCTTGGCAATTATCCGGTTAATTCCCTCATCTTGGAGAAGTAATTTTAAAGGACTTTGGTTTTTAGATGGCGAAATATGCGATTCTGAGCGATATACATGCGAATACCGACGCGTTCGGCGCCGTGCTGGATAAATGCAGGGAAGAAAATATTGATAAATATGTGTGTCTTGGCGACATAGTCGGCTATAACGCGGAACCGGGTGAATGCATCGCCATGCTCCGCGAATTGAAACCGGTCGCCGTCGTCAAAGGCAATCACGACGAATACGCGTCCAACAATGACGAATCCCTCGAAGGTTTCAACCCTCATGCCAAAAAAGCCGTTCTGTGGACAAAAAACCAGCTCTCGGACGATGAGTTGAGCTGGCTGGCAAACCTGCCCTACCGGGCAACTGTCCAGGGATCGAATATAACGATCGTCCATGCCACGCTGGATTCCCCCGATAACTGGGGATATATTTTCGACGTTCACCACGCGACGGACAATTTCGCCTATCAGTTCACCCAGTTATGTTTCTGCGGCCATTCGCACGTCCCGATCGCCTTCTGCAAAAAACCGATATCGACCATGACGGAAAATCCCATTGATGAAATCCCCGGCTGGGCATATGATCCGGAAGACGGAGTTTTCCCGAAAAACGTAAACGAAGCGGACAACCTCACCATTTCCATCCAGACCGGATTCAAATATTTATTTAATGTCGGCAGCATCGGACAGCCCCGGAACCGTGACCCGCGCGCTTCATTCGCCATTTACGATTCTGAAGAAAAAACCGTCACCAGATACCGTATACCTTATGACGTGGCTTCAGCGCAGAGAAAAATTCTGGCCGCCGGCTTGCCGGAAAGGCTCGCACTGCGTCTTGAAACCGGCAATTAATCCGTGCCCCCGCATAATTGGCATTTCACGGCAAAACAATTATGACTTGTCTGAAGAATAAAAAAATTAGTAAAATATTAATTGTCAAACCCAGCAGTCTCGGCGATATATTTCATTGTTTCCCGGCTGCAGCGCTGTTGCGTGACGCCTTTCCAGAAGCACAGTTCGACTGGTTCATACGTCCCGAACTGAAAGACGCGCTGCGGTATTCCCCCGTAAAAATAAACCGTATGATAAATTTTCCCCGGCGCCGGATGAATAAGGTCAGATCTTTTCTGCCCGCTTTCCTGGAAGTCATAAATGACCTGCGAAAAGAAAAATATGACCTGATCGTCGATTTTCAGGGCCTTTTGAGAAGCGCTATTTTCACTTCGCTTTGCCGTTCATCCCAAACCGTCGGCTTCGCCCTGCCCAGAGAAGCCGCGGCCCGGCTGGCCTACAGCAAAAAAATCCGCATACCGGAAAGATGCGTTCACGCCGTTGACCGGAATATCGCACTCGCAGAAGCGATCACCGGTCTGAAAGCCCCCGCGGTTCTCCCCGCCCTGCCGGAAGTGCAGGAGTTCAGGGAGCCTGTAAACGCGATTTTTAAAGAGCACGGCATAAATGCCGATGATAAACTGCTGGGAATGATTCCGGGAGCGCGCTGGAACAGCAAACGCTGGCCGCCTGAATTTTTCGCCGGCATTGCCAAAGCTTTTCTCGCCGGAAACCCGGAATGGAAAATCCTGATCATCGGCGCTCCCGACGACCGGGTTATCGCGGAACGGATCGCGGCTTCAGCCGCCTGCGCAAACCTCGTTTCAATCGCCGGAGACACCAGTATCGGCGAAATGATCGAGTCAATACGCCGCTGCCGCTTCATTTTCAGCAATGACAGCGGCCCGATTCATGTCGCCGCGGCGTTTTTAAAAACCGTATTCGCCGTATTCGGGCCTACCGACCCGGCAAAAACCGGGCCCTACGGAGATTTTCATTATATATTCCAGAATGAACTCGAATGCATAAAATGCCTGAAGCGGGACTGTCCTGACGGCAGCTATTCCTGTCACAATCTTGACATTTCAAAACTCGCGGGTACATTAAACGATTACTTAAAAAGCGGAGAAAAGCATGAAAATTAAACTGAAAATATTTCTTTCCCTGATATTCGCCGCCAACGCGTTTTTATCCAGTGCCCAGCTTGCCATGTCGTTGAAAATGAACCGTTCAAATTACCTCCAGTATGAAATCGTATATGCCAAAGTCAATATCCGCAACAACAGCGGACACGCCGTAATTTTCGGCGACAACAAACGCCTCAAAGGCCGGCTTCTGTTCAAAATCATAGACCGGGACCACAACCCGGTGAATATTTTCAACGAAGAGCAATCCTATCCCATGGAAGGCGTCATTATAGAAGCCGGACAAAGCAAAGAATTCGTCGTCCCGATAAGCCGTTTTTACGATTTAAAAAAATGCAACACATACCGCATGTACGCTTTTGTCGAACATAATATGTTTGAAGATCTGTACCGTTCCAATGACGTTACCTTTGAAGTGAATAAAGGTATGGTCGCCTGGGAAAAAACCGTCGGGATACCGGAATTCATGTCTCCCGGGAAAAAGGGCAAAGTGGCAAAACGCAATTATAAGCTGGTAACCCTGGCTGAAGGCAGTCAGAAAAGCAATTACCTGATGATTGACGATGAAAAACGGGTTTACAGTGTAATTTTTCTGAGCTATGAACTCGGCGAAGAACGCATAACCCATGAAATTGACGAAATCAGCCGGCTGCATCTCCTGGTCCCGATGTCCCCCAAAATATTTGTTTACCTGATCGTTGACATCAACGGTAAAATCGACGAAGAATCCGTATATAAACGAACCCAGAGTATTCCCGCTTTGGTCCGGGCCCCCGACAACGGTAAAATATACATAACCGGCGGCGCAAAAGCCAAAAAAGATATAGATTATAAATAAAGGACATCGGACAGCGAACGGAATTTGTGTTTTTTTACCCTTAATACTTATGAGAGGATATCTTCATGCTTGACCCGGTAAGCTGGAAAAGTTCTGACGGCGGAACTTACAGGCGCTATGTTCCAGAGCTCGCCGTCTCCGGCGGAAAACTCCGCCTTATCGAGCAGACTCTTCTGCCGGAAAAACTTGAATATATTGAACTGGACGATACGGAAAGCATATTCGACGCCATCAAAAGACTCGCGGTCAGGGGAGCCCCGGCCATAGGCTGCGCCGCGGCGCTCGGCCTGGCGGCGGTAGTCAGGAAAACCGAATTCAACTCTTCCGGTGAACTTCCTGCTTTCGCACAGAAAACCGCTGCCCGGCTGGCTGAATCCCGGCCCACGGCCGTAAATCTGTTCTGGGCCCTCAACCGCTGTATGGCTGAACTTAAAGCTTCAAATGCCGCAAGTACCGGAGAACTGAAAAATACTTTGCTGAAAAGCGCTCTGGATATTCTCGAAGAGGACATTCAGATGTGCCGTTCCATCGGCATGTACGGCAAATCCCTGCTGCACGACGGCATGGGCCTCCTGACCCATTGCAACGCCGGAGCTCTGGCGACCGGGGATTACGGCACCGCCCTTTCCCCGATGTATGTCGCCCATGAAGCCGGAATGAAAATAAAGGTCTATGCCGATGAAACCCGCCCCCTGCTTCAGGGCTCGCGTCTGACCGCCTGGGAACTGCACCAGGCCGGAATCGATGTTACCGCCATTTGCGACAATATGGCGGCGCAGGTAATGAAGGAAGGCAGAATCGACCTGGTAATCGTCGGCGCCGACCGGATCGCCGCCAACGGCGACGCCGCCAACAAAATAGGCACTTACGGGGTCGCCGTACTGGCGAAATATCACAATATCCCGTTTTATGTTGCGGCGCCCTATTCGACTTTCGACCTGTCTCTGGACTGCGGCGCCAAAATCCCGATCGAACAGCGTCAGCCCGCGGAAATAGCGAACGGTTTCGGGCGCCGTACCGCTCCGGAGAATATAAACTTCTACAACCCGGCTTTCGATGTAACGCCCAATGAACTGATCACCGGGATTATCACGGAAAAAGGAATTATCACTCCGCCTTTTGAACCCGGAATAAGAGAATTACAAAATCGCTGAATTCTCAACTGACCTCAAAAGCG
>JAQUOK010000277.1 GCA_028717165.1 Victivallaceae bacterium
ATATAAGGACTCAGGATATATTCTCGAACGGTTACAAAATCTCGAAGTAAAGGTCGACTCCTTCATTGAACGACAGATGCAGGAGGCATGACAAATGCCAGCTCCGGACAAATGCCCTTATTTAGGTTAAGGTAATTACTTTGCCGCTTGCGGCGGATTCCTCCGCGGCGCATACGACTGTTACGGCCATTTTGGATTCCTCGTCGCTGATAATGTCAGGGCTTTTGCCGGCCCGGAGGCATTCGATAAAATAACTGAGTTCATCCCGCAATACTCCGACCCGCCTCCCGAACAGGTCAGGCCAGTAACGGGTATCGGGTTTTGACAGGCCGTCTTTATCGTTTATGGCCAGGCCGGAATTTCCGCAGTCGATATAGATTGCGCCTTCCGTCCCGATGATTTCCAACCGCGCGTCAATAGAAAACGGGGTATTGTCAGGCAGATGCCAGACAGTTTCGATAACACCGACCGCACCGCCTTCGAACCGGTACATGGCCCAGCCGATATCGGGGTATTTGAAATTCCTCACCCGGACATTCTGCGCATAAACGGTTTTGACCCGCTCTCCGGTAAACCATAACATCAAGTCAGTGTCATGAATACCGTCGCCCATCAGCGGCGAAATCTTGTCCAGCACCCCGGCACCGATAGACGCCGGCAGATTGCGGGCGGCATGCATGGAAACGACCCTGCCGATCCGGCCGTTGTCTATCGCTTTCTTCGCCAGAGCAACACGCGTATCGAAACGGCAGATATGCCCGACCATAAATTCACCTTTTCCGGCTTGGGCGGCAGCAATAATCGCATCGCAGTCTTCCGGCGTTCCGGCCATCGGTTTTTCGAGAAACACGTGTTTTCCCGCCTGCAAAGCGGCAATGACTATGTCCCGGTGATCATCCATATGGGCAACTACGCTTACCGCCTCGATTTCAGGATCAGCCAGCAGATCCCGGTAATTCGTGTAACTGCGGGGAACCCGGAAACGTTCCGCGATTTCCTTCAGCCGGTCTGGGCGCCGGGTACTCACCGCCGACAATTCCACATCCGGCATGGAAGAAAGCACTTCCGCATGTTTTTCCCCGAAAAAGCCAAGCCCGATAATTCCGTAACGTATTTTTTTCATCATAAGTTTCCTTTATCCCGGATATAAGCACATTGAACGTTTTTTCCCGGCCTTGCGGAACGCAACCGCATCATCAATTATCCGGAAAATATCATATTTCGGTTTCAGGCCGAGTATCGCCTGCGATTTATGCATGTCAATCTGAAAATCGTTGAATTCGCTGACCTCGAAATCCACTACCGGCAAATCTAATTTTGCCGCCGCATATTTTGCTGCCGTATCGTAAGCGAACGCTGAAGGGCCGGAAACGTTGAAGGCTTCGCCGATTGCGGTAGGATTGCCGAGCGACAACATGATTGACTCCACTACGTCCCCGATTCCCACGATCTGCCGTTTGCCGGCGGCGCCATTGGGATGCCGGAGACAGGCGACCGCATTCTCGTTTTTTTCAAAAAACGCTTTTTGTTCAGGCGTTACCGCCCAATCCTTCCATACCGGAACCCCGAAGTTGGGTTCTTTCAATGTCAGATGCGCCAGAATATCGTCTTCAGCATGAATCCAGGAAAAACGCAAGACAGTGATCGGCAGCCGCCACATAAGGCGGAATTGTTCGCACATGGTTTCTTCCATTATCTTGGAAAGCGGATAATAACCGGGATAACCCGAATGCGGATGCGTTTCATCGATGGGAACCGGCTGCGGATAATAGTAAATCCCGGCCCGCGCATCGGAACCGGCCTGGATATACTGCTGAATATGGCCGGCCCGTTTACAGGCGTCCAACAAGCAAAACGTACCTTTCACATTGGCATCCAGAAATAATTCCCGGTTTTCCTTGACGTTGGCGAGGTGAATTACTGCGTCCATATCTTCGAGTAATTTCTCCGCCAGGGAAGCGTCCCGCAGGTCGCCGCTTGTCACGTCAACGTTTTTCAGTTTTTTTACTCTCAGTCCGTCGGTAAACTCCAGTGCCCTGATATGGTACCCGGCCTCAATTAGTTTGGGTAGAACTGCCTTTCCGACTTTGCCTCCGGCTCCGGTTAATAAAACATTTTTGATTTTCATTTGTTTCTCTGACTGAAGTTAATGGTTAATTTTATTAATTAATCTTAATAACGTCTTTTATCTCAATTAATACGAAATACTTCATTAACACCTTTATAATTAATCATTTATTTCGATTTTTACCGGCAGTTTCAGTTTTATTTCCAACTTCTCATGCTTTTCCAGGCAGGCAAGAATATATTCCGCTACCGCTTTACTTATGCCGCGTATGTCCTGATGTATTATCGGAATTGCTTTTGTCAGTACCTTGATACTTGCCAGGTCTTCTGCCGAACATATTTCAAATTCAAATTTATCGAATCCGATAACGTGCACATCATCCGGAATTTTTTTATTGAATTTTCGGGCGGCATCCAGCAGCCCCGGCAAACAACGGTTGCTTTCCAGAAAAATTCCGGCATTATGGAGGTCCTGCGAAAATATTTTATATCCGGCCGTTTCTATTATTTTACGTTCCTGGCGACATAGAAAAATATCCTTGTTTGCAAGAGTTAATCCATTGCTGGAAAGTTCCTTTTTTATTCCCTCCAGTCTGTCATCAAGCGACTGGTTTCTTCTGTTGTCGCCCAAATATATGATCCTTTTCAGATCTTTGTTGGTTTGCAGAAGCGTTTTCAAACCTTTAATTGCACCGTTTACGTTATCCGTCGCCACAAAATTGAATTCGTCGTAATTATAACGGTCCATGAATAATATCGGAATGCTTTCCTTGTTTATTGAGCGGAAAAATTTCAGATTTTTCATCCCGTCCGCCGGGACAATTACCAATGCGTCAATTCGTCGGGCAAGAAGATTTTCGATTTGTTCTTTTTCCAATTCCGGATTGTCTTCAGTATTACAAATGATTGTATGATAACCGCGTTTCCTTATATTTTTTTCAATCGTAAGGATAATTTCAGGGAAAAAGAGCGTTCTGATATCCGGAATGACCACGCCAATGGATTTCGTACTTTTATTTTTCAAGCCGCTGGCTATAATATCCGGTTTGTAATTAAGTTTTTCCGCAAGTTTAAGAATTTCTTTTCTTTTTTCTTCTCGAATCCGTATGGGCTTACTATTAAGCACGTTACATACGGCAGTGGTTGAAACCCCGACTTTTTTCGCAATGTCCTTTAAACGTATATTACTCATTATCGAATATTTAATTCAGGTATCGATCTACCAGTATTTAACCCGTTATTTTTTGATTTATCGTTTAACCATGTTTGAGATTATAATCTGAAACAGAGGATTTGTCAAGAGTAAATTTCAAAATCAGTCCAAAAAATCAAAAAAAATGTAATGCGACGAGGCTGACAAAAGTCTTGCTTGACAGCGATTGGGACTCCCGGGACGGTTGAGACTTTTTAATTTAACCTCAAAGTCCCAAGCGTCCCAAGTGTCTCAAAAGTCCCATTTTCTAAAACAATGACTGTCGGGGCCGTCAATTAAGGCGAGGCCGCCAGACAAGTTTGGATTCACCGGTTTGCCGCCTTGATACGCTCGGCAACTTCATATTCATAAGCGTCCAGATCGGCGATTTTCAACATGGCCACCTCACTTTCCATCGCGGCTTCAGCAACATAACGCGCAACGCGCGGAACAACCCGGGGATCAAACGGTTTGGGAATTACATAAGTATGTTTCAACGGAATTTCACCATTAAACATGCCGGTGGCAGCATCTTCAGGATAGGCGGCGCTCAAAATTTTCAGCACTTCCGGCGATGCAGGTTCATTCACCAAAGACGCCAAGGCACGGGACGCTGCCAGTTTCATTTCCTCGTTGATATTGCCGGCGCGCACATCCAGCGCGCCCCGGAATATGCCGGGAAAACCGAGTACATTGTTTACCTGGTTCGGGAAATCGGTGCGTCCGGTACCCACGACGGCAGCACCGGCAGCCAAAGCTTCATCAGGATAGATTTCAGGCATCGGATTGGCCATCGCAAAGATAATCGGATCCGCGGCCATGGTTCTGACCATTGCCGCATTAACCGCTCCGGCAATCGAGAAACCGAGGAAAATATCAGCGCCCTTCATTGCTTCCGCTAAGGTACGTTTGCCCGTTTCAATCGCAAATTTTTCTTTTTCCGGGGTTAAGTTCCCCCGGCCTTTATGAATAACTCCCTTCGAGTCACACATAATGAAATTTTCCCGTCTGGCGCCGGCGGAAATGTAGAATTCACAGCAGGCGATTCCGGCGGCACCGGCGCCGCTGATGACGAATTTGCAGTCCTCAATCTTTTTGCCGACCATTTTCAGGGCGTTTATGATTGCCGCCTGGGAAATGATCGCAGTACCATGCTGGTCGTCATGAAACACGGGTATTTTCATGATTCTCTTTAATTTCTGTTCCACTTCGAAACAGGCAGGAGCGGCTATGTCTTCAAGGTTGATGCCTCCGAAAGTCGGTTCCAGTTTTCTGGTGAACCCGATCAGCGCTTCCGGGTCGGTTTTGCCGTGTTCCAGAAGAACGCTGCCGGCGCATATCGGGACGGCATCAATATCAGCAAAACGTTTGAAAAGGACGCACTTGCCTTCCATTACCGGAAGTCCGGCTTCCGGACCGATATTGCCTAAACCGAGTACGGCGGTTCCGTCACTGACGACAGCAATGAGATTGCCTTTGGCGGTGTATTTCCAGATATCCTGCGGGTTGTCTTTGATGGCCAGGCATGGAACCGCTACGCCCGGAGAATAAGCGATGGAAAGTTCTTTCTGGGTTTCACAGGGTTTCGTTGTTTTGACGGCTATTTTGCCGGGCGCCGGTTTGACATGATAATCCAGGCAAGCCTGTTCGAATTCTTTTTTGCTTTTCATTTTATAATTACCTTACTGGAATATTGTGTTGTTTTAAGAACAGTTTGGCCTCGGGAACAGTAAAGGTTCCGAAGTGAAATATGCTTGCGGCAAGTACCGCATCCGCTTTTCCGTTTTCAAGTACTTCCACAAGATGCTGCAGCGTTCCGGCTCCGCCGGAAGCAATGACCGGTACGGGAACCGCTTCGGATACGGCCCGGGTAAGTTCACAGTCGTAACCGTCTTTGGTGCCGTCCGCATCCATGCTGGTCAAAAGAATTTCCCCGGCGCCGAGCTCCACA
>JAQUOK010000278.1 GCA_028717165.1 Victivallaceae bacterium
TCAACGTTTCCCACTCTCTTTTGAGGAGTTAAGCTATATCCTCCGGGTGGGCTTGTTTACTCTCTCTTGTATGCAAAGCGTTTCCCAGACCATCAGCATAGCTGAAGGTTTAAGATTAAACAATTAATTGAGGATTTTCAATAAATGAAGAGAATTGATTTGCAAGGCATATGGAATCTCAGGCAGGCCGGCCGGGACAATACGGTTTCCGCCAATGTACCGGGCGATAATTACAGCGCATTGCTTGCGGCAAACCGGATACCGGATCCGTATTACGGCAGAAATGAACTCGATGTTCAATGGCCAGGAGAATCCGACTGGGAATACAGCCGTGATTTCGAGGTCGCCGAAACCCTGCTCCAATGCGCATCCGTTTACCTGAACGCGGAAATACTGGATACTTTCGCAGAAATCCGTATCAACGGCAAAAAAGCCGGAACCGCCCGCAATATGTTCAACCGCCGGCGTTTTGAAGTAAAGGAACTGCTTGTCCCCGGTATTAACCATATATCAATATTGTTCAAAAGCCCGGTAAAGGAAGCGGCGCGGGAAGCCGCAAAGCAACCGTTTCCGGTTCCCTGCTGCGGGAACAATACGGTTCCGCATTTAAACCTCATTCGTAAAGTACAATGCCACGCCGGCTGGGATTGGGGCATATCGCTGCTGGTGTCCGGTATTTACGGCGATATTTCCCTCAACGGCGTCAATGAAGCGCGAATTGAGCATATTTATACCGAACAGGCGCATGGCAAAGGCAAATGTACCGTTATCGCCTGCGCGGAAATAAACGCGGTCAGGAAACAGAAAATAGAAGTGGAATTTGCTTTTAACGGCAAATCCCGAAAAGTCAGACAGCTAGTCAATGCCGGGACTAAGCTCATAAAAACAAAATTTGAGGTCAATGATCCAGAACTCTGGTGGCCGGCCGGTTATGGCGGACAGGCGCTTTACGAGCTGAAAGTGAAAACCGCCGACGAAAATCTTTCCAGACAGATCGGCTTGCGGACAATTGAAGTTGTCCGGGATAAAGATGAACGCGGAACAGGCATGAAATTCCGGGTGAACGGCGTTGATATTTTCTGTAAAGGCGCCAACTGGATCCCGGTAGACGCCATGCCGGAACGTCATACGGGCGCGGTATATCGCGACCTGCTTGAAAGTGCGGCAGCGGCCAATATGAATATGCTCCGCGTCTGGGGCGGCGGCCAATATGAACAGGAACGCTTCTATGAATTATGCGACGAACTCGGCCTGCTGGTCTGGCAGGATATGATGTTCGCCTGCGCGCTCTATCCGTCCACCGCCGATTTTCTGGAAAACGTCAAAGAAGAATTCCAATATCAGATCAAACGCCTGAAATCACATGCATGTCTTGCCATATGGTGCGGGGACAATGAATGTATCGGAGCCCTGAACTGGAATAGCAAATCGCGGGATAATCCCCAGAAATATCTGATCAATTATGACCGTCTGAATTGCGAACAGGAAAAAACGGTAAATGAATACGGTCCGGAATACACTTTCTGGCCCAGTTCGCCCTGCGGCGGACCTGGCGATTTCAGCGACAACTGGCATAACGACAGTTGCGGCGACATGCATTACTGGAGCGTATGGCATGACGGCGAACCGTTTGAATCTTATTTCAAGGTAATTCCGAGATTCTGCTCCGAATTCGGTTTTCAGTCATTTCCTTCGCGGGAAGTTTTCGATACTTTCGGAACGGCGAAAGACATGAATGTTTTTTCGCCGGTAATGGAGCATCACCAAAAAAACAGCAGCGGAAACGCGAATATAATCAGAACCATCTCTCAATATTTCCGTATGCCCGACGGTTTTGACAATTTTCTCTACCTCAGTCAGGTTCAGCAGGCGCTGGCGATCAAGACCGGCGTCGAATTCTGGCGGCATCTGCGGCCGGTCTGTATGGGGACGCTTTACTGGCAGTTGAATGATAACTGGCCGGTCGCATCCTGGTCGAGTCTCGAATACGGCGGCAAATGGAAACAACTGCACTATCACGCCAGGCGTTTTTACGCTCCCGTCGCCTCCATGGTTTTCCAGCAAAACAACGAACTGGAAATATGGTCGGTAAATGATCTGCCCGAAGCGCAGGATATTTCCGTCAGGGCCGTGGTATATGATTTTGCCGGGAAAGGATTGCAATCATGGGCTTTTGAAATCAGGTTGAAAGCCGGGAGCAGTAAAAAACTGCAAACCGTAAAACTCGAAAACGTTAACTTCGAACCCAACAAGGCTTTCATGACCATCGAAACCGTCACAGCCGATAAAACCCATATCAATACCCATTTCTTCACTCCCTGCAAAGCGTGCGAACTGCCGGGCACCGAGGTTAAAACCAAAGTCTATGAGGAAAAAGGCGAATTTAAACTTGAACTGCGCTGCGACAAACCGGCATTCTTTGTCACTTTGGAAACTCCCGGGATCAAGGGAATTTTCGCCGACAACAGCATAACGCTTCTGCCCGGACAAAAAACCGTTCTGACGTTTTTACCCAGCCAGAAAGTCTCCCTCGATGAACTCAAAAAATCATTAACCGTGAAGCACCTGAGACAAAGCTACATATAGACGGCATTCAGTCTGAAATACCGTCACTCCGAACCGTTATCTTTATCGGAAGACGGTATATTCATTTATTAACGGGACGATATTTTCAACGTTAATAAGCGAAAAACTATAGTCAGCCAATCGCCTCAAATTGCCTATTGCCGCAGGATTTTACTCAACGCATTTGACAAATTTCTTACCGGCGCTATATTAAGCGTATACTTAGAGGAGAGTATATTCCATGGTTAAAAACTTGAAGTCCGTCCCCGCACATACCGGCAGGGACAAGGAAAAACTGACGCCGTTCGGATTAGCCTATCCGGAATCGCTTAAACAGAATGAAAAAAACTACTTGCCGGAAGATGCCAGGGAAACCATACTCGGCGTCGGTCTTTCCGGCGGCGGCATCCGCAGTGCGACTTTTTGCCTGGGTGTCTTTCAGGGTTTTGCTTCCGCACGGGGGCTGCTCGCCAGGATCAGTTTCCTTTCAACCGTTTCCGGCGGCGGGTATTTCGGGACGTTCCTGGGCGGCATTTTCATGCGCCGGAAGCTTAAGTCCGGGGAAAATCATGCGGATAAGGTCGAGAAAATCCTCAGACAGGAAATCTCCCCTGAAATCGTCGGATATTTGCGCAACAACGGTAATTACCTGGCGCCCGGCGGTACCGCAGATTATATGAAAATCGCGGCCGTCTGTCTGCGTAATCTGCTGGCGGTTAACTTCGTCCTGGCTTCCGCCGCACTGGCGATTCTCTTTTTTGCAGAGTTTCTGGAACTGCTGGCCGCACATCGGCTGAAACTGGCGTTCTTCCAGCAATACCGCGACGATTGCAGCTTCATATTCAGTTACTGGCTGCTGGCTCCGGTCCTGGTCTTCCTGCTTTTTTCCGTTCCTCTTATGATAAACTTCTGGCTGGTAAGAGAAAGCGATGAATTGAAATATCCCCGGTATTGCCTGGGATTGTTTGTGATAACCGGCATATTCGCGCCTCTGGCGATCCTGTTTTTACCCGGACTTCAGCCGCTGCCGATAAAATTCCTGAATTTCAGTTATCTGATCCTGGAATACTCCGGTATGCTTATTCTCATAAGCAGCGTTATTTATTATTGGATAAAAAGGAAAACGTTTAACGATCCGGTCAGCCGCAGAAGAACCAGGGAAAAACTGGAAAACGTCCAGGCTTTTTCCCTGAAAATGCTTGTCGCCTTTGCCGTTGTCGGCTTAATCCAGTCGCTTGGACAGACCTTGTATTTCGTTTTCGACGACATAAGCTTCGGACTGGGAGGCGGGCTGCTGGCACTGCTGCTTTCCGGTAAGGCGGAAAAGTTTTATAATTCCGTAAAACCATACTTCGATTCAAAACTTCTGAGCTGGCTCCCGAAACCGTCACTGCTGACTTTCTTCGGGGTTTTGGTTCCGTTCCTGTGGATACTTTCAATGGACGTCATAGTCAATGCGGCCGTCTGGCGTTTTTCACGCGCCGGCAGCGTGGATACCGCGAATGTCCTGGCGTGGCTGCCGCTGTCGGCGCCGGAATTGATTGCGCTCTCGGGGCTGTTTTTTACTTTCCTGGTATCCATATGCGTCGGGGGGGATTTCAAGTTCATCAATCTTTGTTCCCTCAATTATTTTTACAAAAGCCGCCTGGAACGCGCATATCTGGATGCCAGCCTTTCCCTGGATAAAGACGCCAGGAGCTCAAAACTGCCGGCTTATTATCTTAAGGGAAAAGCTCCGGTACACCTCTTTAACGTTACCCTCAATGAAACCGTTGACGGAGCTACCCGTTCCATAAGCCGGGACCGGAACGGAATAGGGATGGCGGTCGGGCCATGCGGGATCAGCCTCGGCGTAAAACATCATCTGACATTTCACGGGTGGGATAAAGATGAACTTGCCGCAACCCAGGAGGCACTCCCCGCCAGTGAAAAATATCACCGGGTGTTCAGAAGTCTCGACTCTGCCGGATGGGCTCCGGAATGGCTCGGCGCTTCAACCTGGGCAAGCATTTCCGGAGCGGCAATGTCTCCGGGAATGGGGAAACATGGCGATTGTCTCAAGAGCGCGGTTCTTACGCTCGGTAATATCAGGCTTGGCTACTGGTGGGACTCGGATGTCCGTCCGATTCCGCCCAAGGACCCGGAACACTCTATAAAATGGGTTAAATATGTACGCCGACAACTTAATGCCGGATTCCGGCGTATCGCGGAAAGATTCGAAATACAGCGAAAACTTTGGGCTGAATTCAGTTGTACTTTTCGCGGCTCCGCGGAATCGAGATGGTATCTTTCCGACGGCGGACATTTCGAAAACCTCGGCGGCTACGAACTCATACGCCGCCGCCTGCCGCTGATCGTACTGGTCGATGCCGAACAGGATGAAGATTTCGAGTTCGGGGGACTGTCCTGTCTCATTCGAAAAGCGAGGATGGATTTCGGGGCCGAAATAGAATTTTTCGACAACGATATGCTGGCAGATCCCGCCTCCATAGACAAGAACAAAATTCCGGGTAAACTTCTGCCGCGGTTTATTCAGTTGAAACATCTTTCCGACGTTTTCGGCCAACTGGACAGCCTGAAACCGCAAACGCCCCGAAACAG
>JAQUOK010000279.1 GCA_028717165.1 Victivallaceae bacterium
TTACTCAGAGTCTCCCGTCCCTGCTTGCCGATTTTGCGGAAAGTCTGATTATCGGGAAGGAACTGCGTGAAGGTACGCTTTGAGGGAAAATAATAAAATCAACTTGCCTGCGGCGAAAAGGTGCAGCCGCCCCTGGCCTCAGGGGCGTAATTTCGCGCTGCCGTATCCCATATCTTACAGCCTGAAATTATACGGTATGCTGTAATTGTAGGTACAACTTTGCGAACGCTTTTTTTCTTGTTTGTGAATAAAATTTCCTGTACAAAATGGTTTTTTTATGGTTTGGAGTGTTGACTTTTAACGGAAAGATACTATAATTATCGGTATAAAGTTGTTGGTACAATCAAAAATAAAATGCGCTATGAGTACGAATGCAATACCGTTTAAGTATCAGAAATTAAAGGAATATTTTGTTCATAATATCCGGAACGGGAAGTTGACGGATAACACCAGGGTTCCTTCCGAACCGGAACTGATGAAGCAATATAGCCTGTCGCGGAATACTATTCGCCAGACGATGAAAGAGCTTGAAAATGCGGGTTATTTGTACCGGGTGCGCGGGAAGGGAACTTTTGTGCGGACGGCGCATCCCGAGGTGTCGCAGAAAATTGCTCTGATTATTTTCGATTCAAAATATTCCGCCCACCCCCTTGTAAGGGGAATGATTTGCGGAATAGATGAAGTTCTGAGCCGAAACGGTTATCTACTGGATATTCTGGCCAGCCGGCGCAGCGGACTGGAAGCGGATATCAACAGACTTGCCGTCAGTTATGCGGGGTTTCTGATCGGCGCCTGGCAGATTGATAAAAATATCGTCAGGAGTTTCATACAAAAACATATTCCGCATATTTTCGTCAAAAATTATTTTCCCGGCGTGCAGGAAAATGCCGTCATGATCGATTTTGAAAATGCCGGGAAGACGGCGGCGGAACATCTGGCTAAACTCGGCCACCGTAATCTGGCGCTGTTTTATGCGGGAGAAAACATCAATATTTCGCGGGACTTCAAGGCGGGAGTGGTAACCGCCTGTCTGGACCACGGCATCCGGCTCCGGCATGAAAATATCATTGATCTCGGTTTCAACTGCGACAAAGTGACTGCTGCGGTTGATTTCCTGAGCGGCTCACGGGAGCGGGTTTCCGCGATAATCACCATGGACGATGATATTGCCGCGTCCGCCGTCCGGCGGCTGGAAGAAAACGGACTGACGGTGCCGGATGATATTTCGGTTACCGGCTGCAACGACATGCCGATCGCCTCGCTGGTTTCCCCGGCGTTGACGACGGTCGCCATTCCGATTGAGGAACTCGGCAGAAAAGCCGCTGAGATACTGGTGAAACGCCTGAAAGGAGAAGGCGGAAATTTCAAAGGCCTTAAACTGTTTCCCGAACTGATCGTCAGGGAATCAACGGCTCAGGCCAAAAACAAATGAAATGGGCTCGGTTGCAACAGAAACCGCTCCCAGTGATTATTTAAACGAAGTCGTGGATTTAGGCGCGTTTGGCGGGATTCATTCTCAGACGGTCAATGCCGGGACATCTCCCTGTCCGGTTCCGTTGTATCAGCTGGTCTACCATGATTCTGTTCTGAATTATACGTCTGAAAGCACGTATAATTTTTACGGCAGTGAATATTTGTTATATGTGGCGCTATACGGGCTGCTCCCATTTTCCCTTGAACCGGTCTCGCTCAGGCTTTCAGAAAACGGTATTTGCCGACGGCACGGAAGTCATCGCGAATTTTAACGATACGCCTTATTGCTATGACAATAAAGAAATAAAAGCAAGAGATTTTCTGATAAAAAAGGTTAAGTAAAATGAAAGTAAAAGTAAAGTCAACCACATTGAAGCTGGTCACATATTCATGGGCGGAAGAGGATATTGAACCACCGCTGTTAAGGGAATTCACACCCCGCGGGCAGCCGATTTATCCGTATACGACTCAGGAGAAAATTTCTCATCACGGCGAGCTGAAAGAATATAAGGCGGTCATTTTTGAGAACCCGTACCTGAAATTGACTTTTCTCCCGGAATTGAACGGGAGACTGTATGCCGCCTATGACAAGGTTAACCGGAAGGACCTGTTTTACAGCAACCCGCAGTTGAAACCGTCGCTTTTCGGTTTGCGGGGGGCATGGTGCGCCACCGGCGTCGAATACAATTTCCCCAACAGTCATTCGTTTACGACTCTTGAGCCGGTTGATTACAAAATAATTGAACATAACGACGGTTCCGCTTCCTTTCTCTGCGGGAACTGTGACCGGACAACGCGGATGGCCTGGAGCGTTGAAGTTATTCTGCGCCCGGAAAGCGCCGCTGTCGAAATGGTCTCGAAACTGTACAACCGTACCGAATTTCCCAAACGGTTTTACTATTGGCTCAACGCCGCGGTACCGCTTTACGGAGAAAGTCAGTTTATCTATCCCGAAAGCACGACGCGCCTTTACACGCATCCGCCGATGGATATTTCGCAGATCGCCCGTGTGGATTACCCGGTTCACAAAGGCGTCGATATAAGCATTTTTAAAAATATTCCCCAGCATTTTCCGGTTTTCGCGGAGACCATGGATGAAGACTTTTTCGGGATCTACCATCACAATCTCCAAAGCGGACTGGTTCATTTCGCGGATCATTCCCTGGTCAGGGGCAGAAAGATCTGGGTATTCGGGAATTCCCGGGATGGTAAAATATGGATTGATAAGCTCACAGACAGCGGTCTGGATTATTGCGAGCTTCAGACCGGGCCGTTCAGTCTTCAGTCCGACTACCGCCTCCTGCGTCCCGGAAAACTGCACGTTCAAAGAGACGTCTGGTATCCGGTCGGCGCGCTGGGGGGATTCAATACGGCTTCGCGGCATCTCGCCGCCAATATCAGGAAAAACGAAACCGGCAGACTGCTGATTTCCCTGAGTTCCGTACAGAAATTTACCCGTCTCAGTCTGTTCATATATGAAAAAGGCAAAGTTGTCCATAACCAGACATTGGCTATCGAACCGTTGCAGGTTGAAAATATTGAATTGCCGTCAAATATAAAAATACCGGACGGTTCATTCCGGGTGGAAGTCCGCAGTCAGGACGGCAATTTGGAACTGGAATATTCTTCCCGGCGACAGGCGTCTGCGGCCGATGGGAGGCAAATTGAATTGCGAAAGACAGCGGCAGCGAATGAAATTTCATTTTTGCGCGGACGTTACCGGGAAGAACAGGGATACGCTGAAAAAGCGGTAGAGGAATATGAGAAAACTGCCGGCAGTATTTCCTGCCGACTTGCCCTCGCTTTCCTGGAAGCTGATTCCGGTTTATGGGATAATGCCGCTGAAACCGTTAAGTCCGTACTGGCAACCGACAGAAACAATCCGGAAGCCTTATATCTTGCCGGGTTGTGCATGAAGCGCCAAGGCAATTACCGGGATGCCGAAAGATACTTTTCGGCGTGCTGCGATAATGCGGCATTTATCAGCAATGCCCTGCTGCAGTTAGCCGAAATTTCGATATTGCGGAAGAATTACCCGGCTGCTTATTCAAGGCTTTTTCAATTGTATAACGATTATGCTGTCCGGTCATACCCGCTTGCCTTGATGATTATGGTACTGAGAAAAATGCATAAAGCGGAAGACGCGGCGCGGGTGCTTGCCGAATGCGGGCGTTCTTTCCCTTTCGAACCTTTGATTGCCGGGGAAAAATATTTTCTTGCTGCGGACGCGGCGACAGGTTCGCTAAGACCTTTGCAATTTTTAGAAACGGTTTGTTCATATATCAGACTTCGGATCTTTGATGATGCGTCTTCTCTGCTGAAATTATATATTTCGGAAAACGGGAAAACTCTGCCGCCGGTTTTTTATTATCTTGCGGGTCATGTTGAAAAAGAGCTCGGCCAGGATAAGAACGCCGCGGCCATGTTCAGTAAAGGTGCGGTTTCGAAAAATCAATGGCTGTTTCCCGACTGCTCCGAATGTGCGGCGGCCCTGGAAGCTGCTCTGGCCGTAAATAAAGATGACGCTGCGGCTTCTTATCACCTTGGCTGTTTCTATGCCTTTAAACGCAGATGGAAAGACGCTTTCGACATTTGGGAAAAAGTCAGGGACGAAAGATATAAGGCGCTTTCTTTAAGGTGCCAGGGACTTTATTTATGGAAAATAGCCGGCGAGCTTCGCGCCGCTGCCCGAAAGTACGAAAATGCCGTTTCCGTGCCCGGATATGGCGCGAAGACCGTTTGGGAATTTGACCTGCTTCTGGCGGAACTGGGACAAACTGAGCAAAGGCTGAATAACCTGCGAAACAATGATTTGCTGGTAACCGGAGACGGCAGGCTTTTATTGCGCCGGGCGGCGGCCTTGCTTGCGGCTGGAAAATATGAGGCAACTCTGGATATTCTGAAACGCAATACGTTTCATTTATGTGAAGGCAAGTCTTTGCCGAGGATAATTTTTGAGGATGCGGTTCGCGGTCTTGGTGAAAAGGCGCTTCAAAGGAAAGATAAGCTTTCCGCCTTGGAATATTTCCGTATGCCGTTGGAATATCCCGAAAACCTCGGAGTCGGCAAACCTGCTGAAAACATGGTGTCTGAATGGCATTGGCGTTGCGGAAATATCATTCAGGAAACGTGTAGACCGGCGGAAGCCGCTGCTTATTTCGCGAAAGGCGCGGAAAAAGGGGTATTTATTGAATTCAATTTCTTTCCGTTAAAAGACATTGTCTGGGAACATTCGGAAGACCTTGTTGACGCAAAACATTGGATAAACCTGATCTACCGGGCGTTATGCATGGGAAAAACCGGTGACACTTCAAATTCGAAGCGAACGCTGCGACAGGTGGAAGGATTCCTGAAAAGGAAAAAGATCGAAAAGCAGGAAAACAGCCCTGAAATAATAAAAATCAGAAAAATCTTAACTGGCAACAGTATTGTTAAGCAAATACGGGAGCAGGATGAACTGGAGGCAATTTAACAGAATTTGGGCATCTTCTGCACTTTGTGCCATAAAATCTACATTCTTATTTCTGGGTCAGTTATTTGCGCTTTCCTCTTTTTTGGGTGGGCTCTTAGCCTCCCAAACCCGCTTTGCGCCTTACCCTGCACCTTTATCTCCGCTTTGCGCCCCGGTATAATGCGAAAGAACCACCGTTTTTTTAACCTGGGACAACAAAAAAAGCACGGG
>JAQUOK010000280.1 GCA_028717165.1 Victivallaceae bacterium
ATCAGACATAATCCCGTTAAGCCAGATATTACCGTTTTCACTGTGGACTTTCTGTCCCTTTTCGTGAAACCAGATAATTTCCCCGTCTTTGCGTATTACCCGGTATTCCAGTTCATACGGCTTGTTCTCGGCAACCGCTTTTTCGACAAGTTCCTCAATAAGGGCGCGGTCGTCAGGATGGATTATGCTCGCGAAGCTGCGGACATTGTTATTAATAAAATCGGAGGCCGGATAACCGGTGACTTTTTCTATTTCCTTGACTATGTAATGCATGGTCCAGGATTTATCGCAATTACAGAGATAAACGATTCCGGGAATATTCTTGATAAGGGACTGAAACAAGGTTTCGCTTTGGCGGAGAGCTTCCGATACCTGTTTTAATTCTTCCTGAAGCCCGTTCAGCCGGTCATGAGAATTCCCGGCGTTCCTGGTTTTCGCTGTCATCATTAACCCCACGGAGATATGTTAACGCATCCTTTCTATAATAAAGATACATTAAAAACATGTTTAAATCAATAAATTACGAAAGGAATTTTAAAAGTCTTTTATCCGACCCCAGCCAAATTATGAGACTATCATCGAACTATTGATACTTTTACTTAATTCAGGTTGAAATTTTGTTTTCATATTGCAAATTTATCATAACGGGGCTGTAGCTCAGCTGGCTAGAGCGATACGTTCGCAACGTATAGGTCGAGGGTTCGAGTCCCTTCAGCTCCACCATCAGGCTTAATGGATGTGGTAGATCCTGGAAATTTTCACTACTTACTGTAGAGGTCTTTGAAATCTGTTACCCATATCCCATCATATACTTTCCAGCCTCCAAAACTTGATATAAAAAGCTCAAAATCATCCTCTGTGCAATTATAACCAATAATGTCAAACTCATAAGTATTAAAAGAAGAAAAAACAAATGACATAAACGGGAAAAGATCATTTGGTTCCACCGAGTTACCTTCCAAGGATTTGAAAACCATAGTCTTAATCCCATCTTTATTCATTTCTTCTGCCCACTTCTGATAAGAGTGCACCACCCAACAGCTTGGTCTAGCATGTAGTCCCAATGGGGTCTGTATAATCAGCCGCAAAGAAATATAGTCCGGACAAGAGGTAACATTAACGGTATGCCCGTTTGAAGTATGTATATATTTCGAATATTCCTGGATTACATATTTACGTAAATCATCATTTAGTCCAATACTGAAAATTTCACTACGAAAAACTCCATCTCTAAAAATATACTCCAACTCTGCAATGAATTTTAAAAATTCATTATCCCACTCGAATGGGAAAATCATCAACCAGCAGAAATTCGATTTGATATTGTTAACCGGGTCTGCAAGAATAGAATTCGGTATTGTAAAAAAACCGAGATATGGTTCTGCAACTAATGAAGTTCTTAAATGAGGGAAAGCGACATAAGAACCAAATAGATAACTGGTTTTCCCTATATGCTCAATTAGCATAGCAGATATTTGTTTTCTAAAGTCTACTGTTGAGGATGCATCAATAGCCCTAATCGTTTTATCTACAATCGTCACCAACGGGTTTTCTTTTTCATCAACATTTTGTTTGGCAAAATATGCAGTTTTATTTATATATTTTTCCATATGGCTTTAAAGACAACAAAAAAGATATTTATTCTGTTGGGGGTTGAATTTCATCAATTATCTCATGCAGGTGTGTTAAACATAATTCCAGTTTCAAAACGGTTTGTGGCATATCTTCCAGTTTTAAATAATCTAAGGCATAATCACATGCAATTAAAGCAAATTCATAATGAGGGATAACCTGCGTAAAGCCCAATTGCTTAAGTAAATCTTTAGATGGTTTTACATGGCGGTCGATTAAATATTTAAACCTGTTACATGAGCGTTCCAAGATATGGATATTGGAAACATTATGCTTATTTTTAGGATCGCGATATTCCATGGAGGCCATATCATTATATGTAACCAATAGTTTCGCCCATATTTCTAACTGAAGAGGTTCTACATCTTTTTTTATCTTAAATAAATTAGTGCAATCAACAATATCTTTTGCATCTTTCCATTTAAATTCTCCAAAAAGCAGCTTGCCAACCGGAATTAAAACACGATCCCTAGGTGTATTAAATATCCAATAATGTATTTTTAATTTTTGGGAGAAAATATACGAAAATTCTTCTTCGGACAAACCATACGACGCGATTTTTGATTTTACTGCATCTAAGTTGATGAAAATAGTGTCGTGTTCCCGGCTGGGACGACATTTCACTAATAAACTTTTTCCTTTGCGTATTAAGGAACGACGTGAAAACTTGAAGTCTTTTGTATCATAATCATTTACGCGCATAATCTGAATTGCATGTTCATATGAAGTCTCTATTGATTTGTTCTTGAATATATTTGTGTAAAAAAAATTAACAAATTGCAGACAACATTCATCAGACACTTCATTATCACAAGAAATTACAAAAGGCGCAGCATCTACTAATGTTTCAAGCAGCTCGCTGGAATAGCAACATAACAGAACTAACAATAATGGAGGGTGTTCTGCCAGATCCAATAAATTTAATAAACGACTCGCCGATACCAGCTCACCATCTTTTGTATTGAAATCCTTTTTATCAAGGTAAATGCCATTTGAATTTCCATGTCCTGAAAAGTGAATAATATTATAATTTGATTCTGTAATTAAAGTATGTATGCTTTCAATATCCGATGCGTGTAAGCATTTCAAAGAAATATTTTTTTCATTATGACTGGAAATTTGACGTAATAGTTTGTCCTCTTTATCTAAGCGTATAGGTGTTTGGTCCGGCGGATTAGAAAATAGAACTAATATATTATTCATCACAACAGAACCTCCTTCATTGATTTCATCATAAAACAGATACTGAACAACTAATTTTAAAATTAGTTTTTTGTACATGGTAAAGAATTATAACATTATACTCCAGCCGCATAAACTAATACTAATTGCAATCAATTTCAAGAAAATATATGATTATCCTGACTGAAAACTTAGTTTTCAAGTAATCGGTCAGTAACCTTTGTCCGGGAAAAATTGAATCCCGAATGGATGACTATGTTAAGAATTGAAAATTAAGGATGCGGCACGGTATTGAAACCCTGAAAGGGTTATTCAGCGTAGCCCGCCGCAACGCGGCGGGTAATGCCGTCCCCCCATATCTGTTCCCTGTAGGGGAACCTCAAATGCCTTACCCGCATTTTGAAGTTCTCCTTCAGGGAACATCATGGAACCGATAAGATTCCCCAAGGCGCCGCCTTGGGCTACGTTAAAAATCCCTTCCAGGGATAAAAAACGGGCGCTGACCGATTACGTTTTCAAACATGGCTGAAAAAACCATCAGACTCGAAATCAGGACAATTTGCAAGAAGAATTCGAACAGCGCCCGATTGAAAAATTCTTCTCCGTAAACTGTTAACCTAAATGCAGCAGTTCAAATGCCAATATTTGGACAATGTCTTTATTTTCAAGCACTTCAGTCTTGCGCGCAAAATAACTTTTAGTGATTTTCCCTTAGAAAAATAAAAAAATCGCACTATGTTTTCCTTGCAAACCCCTAAAATTAAGGAAGAAAACATGAGTGCGACAACAAAATAATCAGGAAAAACATTATCTGCAATTACCACAGACCTGATACGATTAAACTTACAGAAAGCATTATTCTGCTAAGTGAAAATAAACCTCCTTTCGCAATATTTTTTAAATCTGCACTTGGGGCAATTTTCACTGTTTTTAATGAAGTTTCCCTCAATGGCGCTGTCTTCAGTTAACAGGTACAGCATTTCGTATGAGCTGTTTTTTATGCGCCCGATAAATTCACCGATATTTATTTCTTCATCGGGAACAGTGCGGGTTTCGCCGGAAGACAAATCGAAGTTCAACGTTACGGCATGTTCAGGTTTTATCCGCATAACATTAAACGCATAGATCTTATGCAGGGTTCCGGCATCACGCATTTTCCGTTCAGTCGGCGCGGCGCCGCTTAAGGTAAGGAATTTCAGCAAACCGTCCTCTTCCCAGACCAGCGCGGGTGAAAGCCAGACTCTGATGCCGTCAATATCCGCGGATACGGGAAATGAAAAGATTTTCCGCTTCAGATACGGTATTCCGGCCAGATAATCCGTCAAACCGCTTTCCGTCAGGCTGTCAATATATTTTCCCAGAAGCTTCGCGCCGGACTCTTCCAGTTCATTTATCGCAGCTTCTCCGTAACAGGCTTCGAAAAGATTCAGCCGCCGGGGATCATCACGCCATTCCCGCAGAGAAACGGAACGCATGCCGTCACGGAAATAACGGCTTGCAGCCCGGCGGATATTGAAATTTTCAGGATTGTCATAGAAAAATTCCCTGAGCACGGCAGTACAGATGGAATTCAGCCATAAATCCAAAGACCGGATATGCTTCAACTGATAAAGCAGTTCCGCGCCGGAAAACTGTTCAAAACCGCCCCGCGAGCCGTAATAATGGTAAAAATAAGCGCGGGGACAAAAAGCAAAGAGGCTTTCCCGGCTCAATGACCAGGAAAACCCCTGTTCCTCAATTAACAGTTCTTCATACATGTTTTTTGGGTTCCGCTCGAACCTCGGAACTTAGATCTTTTATTATATTCCGGCAGGTTTCTTCGACTAAGTCGCGGAGTTTTTCAACGCGCTTTGCCAGCCGGACAAGCTCGTCTTTCGTAATGCTGTAATCTTTTTTGTAACGGGCGTCGACATAGGCTTTTTTGAGCTTCTTGAACAGGTCTTGTTCCTTTTGGGTTTTCTGCGGAAAAATTTTCAGGAATTCGGGATAATCACGGGCGATTACCTGTCCCAGCTTTTCAATATCATGGGTTCTGGGGATGTAGCCGGTATGGGTCAATATTGCGGCTTTATAAAAACGCTTCATCGCCTGATGAAGTTCAAACGCGGCTTTTTTATATCTTTTCTTTTTTACATCATCAAAAGTCGTATCGAGAAATTCATTAGCGCTTTCAAACCATTGTGCAAAATCTTCCGTTGCTATTTCCAGCCGCCGGGCGGGGTCGATCCGGCGCTTTCTTTCGAGCTTGCATTTGCCGGAATCATAAAGCAGGATGCCTTCTTTTTTGATGTCTGAGAAAAAGTAATGCCCTTCCCGGAG
>JAQUOK010000281.1 GCA_028717165.1 Victivallaceae bacterium
TATAATCCTGAGATCAGAATCCTGGTTTGCCACCATGTCCGTATGGACAGATGGCATTTTGGTGATCTCGCGGCGCCTTTCTGGCGGATTTACTGTAATTTCAATGATTCCGCGAAAATAACCGCCAACAAAAAGGAATACCGGCTGCTGCCGCGTAAAGTTTTCCTGATCTCTCCGGATACCGGTTATTCGGCTGATAATGACCGTCCCATAGATCATTTCTATCTGCATTTTCAGGCCAGCGAACCTTTCGATATCTGTTCCGGCATAATCATGTCTTGGGAAAACGACGATGAACTGCTGCATTTGATAGATGACCTGGCGGAGCTGCTCGCCGGGGATGATGTCCCGCAAATGGAACTGTCTATGAAATGCCTGCTGCTGGCGCAATTGCTGCTGCTGCGCGTTCCGCCGGAAAAGCTCCGCCGGAACTGGAATGACGCCCGGGTGCTGAAAGTTATCGGGTTTATGGAACAGAATTATCAGGGACGGCTGACGAATCAGATGTTTGCGGATATTTCCGGGATGAATGCCAATGCTTTCGCCCGTTTGTTCAAAGAGGAAACCGGCTTGTCCCCGCAGCGCTTTCTGATGCACAAGCGCATCAATGAATCCTGCCTGCTGCTGCGTTATTCCGCCCTGACGATCGATGAAGTTGCTGAGCGTACGGGGTTTTGCGACCGGCATTATTTTTCAAGGATATTTACAAAAATGCGCTGCATGTCTCCGGCGACATTCAGGAAGCTTCAACATTGATTTTGCAAAGTTAAGTTGTATATTATAGTAACAGCGGTAATAAAAAAACAGACGGAGAAAATATTATGTTGTCTCTGCCGGAAGAAATTTATTTGTTCGCGCTCGATAAAAGCGCCGGTAAAATTACGCCGAAAGTAAGGGGCTCGGCCCTGGGGGCGGCCGTTATCGGGGCGGTGTTGTCCGAACTTACTTTTCTGAACAGGGTTTCTACAGACCGGGATTATTTACATATCCTGAATACGGAAGTTACCGGGGAACCGGTACTGGATGAGGTTCTTGAGATACTGAAAGAAGCCGGTAAGGAAAAAGTGAAGATCGATGAAACCCTGACGGCGCTCATGGCGCATGAAAAGCATTTAAGGCAGCTGGTACTGAAAAAACTTCTGGAAAAGGGCATATTAAAAGAAACGAGCAAAAAAGTTTTCTGGGTATTTTCCGAACAGCGTTATTCTTTTGTAAACAATGAAGAATTTACCGATGTTGACGGCAAAGTGCACAAATTGATCTCAGGTAAAAAACAGCCTAATCCCAAAGATACCGCCCTGGTCGGACTGCTGCACGCCTCCGGTCTTTTTTACAAGATTCTGCGTGCTGAGGAATTCAGCCGTTGTGAAAAACGTATTGTTGAAATATCCGGGAAATGCGATATCGGCCAGAAAATAAATGAACTGATATACCAGATCAGAGATTTTCCGAATTACCAGTCGGCCTGTCTTACCGAAGACGACAGTATAGAATTATAAAAGGTTCTTGTTGGAAATTCTATTCGCCGAAATCCTGCGCGCGGGCGATCATAGTCATATATTTGTTGTGCAGGACAATGTTGCCTTTTAAATCCACAGTCAGCGAAGCGTCGAATCTGGTATCCGGCTCCAGTTCATGCATTACTTCTATGGCGCTCCATGGTATCATTCTGACGCAGATATCGCCTTCGAGTATGCCGCGGGTACTGCCGCCGATGATCTTCTGGAAATGAAACGTCCGGCAGTTAATGACCAGATAGCTGCTGTTTTCATGCAGTACTTTCCCGATAGCCACGTGATTGCGCGCTTCCTGATAGCCTTTTTTCCAGCGCAGTCTTATTATTTTGTCTTTCATCCAGGTATTGTACATAATTTTTCTTCCTTGCTTATTATGTTCTATGGAATAGTATAACGCCGGAGTGTTAGGGGACAGTTAATTCAGGATGAAATTTCTGATAAGTTCAAAATGATTGTTGAAAATATTTTCTTGGCATCGCAGAATTTGCGGTATATAGTATGATATGGTTCTGCTCCGCTGAAAAAGGAACTCATATCATGGGGCTTTATGAGTATTAATATTTTTTGCATTTATGCAGTGATTGTTTTTCTTGCTGTTGGTACCGGGTTTCTGCTGGAGAAAATAGATTGCCGGAAAATAAATCAATATGCTTCCCGGATTGTATTTTACCTTATCCTGTTGTTCTTTCTGGCGTATTCGGCCCTGTCGTGCTGGCGGTTCTACCATCTGATCTATGGAATGACGGATTTCGGGTTTTTTGATGATATGCTCCGCAATCTTGCTTTTTTTAAGGGCTTTTTCCGTAATTCGACCGGCGGTTTCATCGAACATTTCAATATTCTCCTGATTGTTTTCGCTCCTTTATACTGGATATGGGACAGCCCTTATATGCTGCTTAGCGCCCAGGCGGGGGTAATGACTGCCGCCGCCTGTCCTCTTTTTCTTCTCGGCAAGAAAAAATTCAAGCACAATATGCCTGCTCTCCTGCTGGTTTGCCTTTATCTCTTCAATCCCTACTTTTCCCGTTATATCCTGTATGAATTCCATGCCGGGTGCCTGTTTCCGCTGTTGTTTTTTTCCGCCTTCCTGGCCTTGGAATACGAACGCCGGAAAACCTTTCTCTTTCTGCTGTTTCTGGCCCCGGCCGCCAAGGAATCGTTTGTCATCGTACTGATTGCCTGCGGTCTGTTCCTGCTGACTTTCAGGAAATATCGCCGGGAAGGCGTAATCTGTTTGTTTTTTGCGGTTTTCTGGACGGTTTTTATAACGAAAATATGGTTCCCTCATATTGTTCCTTTGAAATATCATCATGCGGACCGTTATCCGCCGGTTTTCGTCGGCGATATTCTGTTGACCCTGAAAAACTGCTGGAACATCTTTTTGCGCGCCTTGACCGTCAACGGGCTTGCGGTATTCGGCAGTTTTTTACTGGCGTTTTCGTTCCTGCCGCCGCTTTCGCCGCGCGCACTCATATTTCTCTGCGGCCCGGTCCTCCTGAGCCAGTTGTGTTCGATCAACGGGCATCAGCAGCTGGTCATGAGCCATTATTCGGACGGCTGCAATATCGTTTTTCCGCTTGCCGCCGCCTACGGGCTGGCTGATTTCCGCAGGATAAAATTCAAATCTTTGTACTGGCGCCGGGTTTGCAGGAGTTGTCTGTTCACCTTTCCGCTGTTTACCCACATATTTTTGTGTGACCTGGCAATGGTGAAGTACCATAACTATATCAACGGTTTCAAACTCGACCGTCAACTGGGGATATTATCAATACCGTTCAATGTCAAATATCTGGATTATAAACATCCGGCGCTTTTCCATGAGATAAGAAATATAATTCCGCCCCGCTGTTCTATCGTGGCGCAAAATAACCTTGGCTGTTTTTTTATAAGGACAAATCCTGTTTACAGTCTGCCCGGTCCCGATAATATGGATTTTTATATTTTCGATGCAGATTCGTACGACGGGTTCGATAACCTCAAACTGCTGAAAGCCCGTCTGGACGGGTTGGAACGTAATCCCTTATATGTCTGCATTGTGGCGAAAAACGGCTATTTCGTATTTTGCCGCAAAGCCATCCTCAAAAGAAAATAAAAAAAGCCTTTTTCCGGTTTGTGTTTAGCCGTTGATGCGGCTCGGTTAATGTTCATGGCGCCTTTTTTGCGGATGGCGGTTGCTGTTTCAAACGGAACCGCAGCAATTAAACCTTATCAGCTGAACATTTCCCCCATTCCCCTGAAATGAAAGCTGTTTGCCAGTATTTTTGATTTTTTAATGCTGTTTTTCAGAAAGCGCACTTGACAAACATATAGAAACAATATATAATTGTTACTATAATAAGATTCTAAAAGTAACTTGGGAAATTGATAATTGAGTGAAGGTGCAGGATGGCGAAAACAAATAATTTCAAATATGCACAGGTTGAGAAACTGATAGATGATTACATCCAGTGCAATAACCTTGCGCCGGGAAGTAAGTTACCGCCAACGCGCACATTATGCCGGGAGATGAAAGTGGGCATGGTGACGTTGCGTCACGCTATCTCCAATCTGGAACAACAAAACCGCCTGATTTCGCACCAAGGTTCAGGCGTGTATATACCGAATCCCAATCGTGAGATGTTTGTAGAATCTGAAATTATGCATACGGTACCGGGAAGACGAACTATTTATATTATCGATTCGTTTATCAAAGGTGAATATAAAAGCAGGTTAGCGGATAACTATGTTATTGCCAATTGGATTGATGCGGCTAGAAAAGCATGTGGCGCACAACGTTTCGGCTTGAAATTGCTAAGTTTTGTTTACCATGAAGGCGCACCATATGTTGTTGCCCGATTAAAAAAAATGGACCGGGAAAAGGTTGGATTGCTGATTGTCTCTTTAGAATTCCATGATTTTCTCGACGAGCTGGCCGATTGTAATATCCCGACCGTAATTCTTGGTACTTATGATAATAAAAAGACAACACAGAACATAGGATCTAATTTGTTTGAAGCCGGTTCTCTGGCAGGTTCATACTTGGCTAAGCTTGGTCATAAGAATGTGATGTATGTTGGAGTTGACCCGAAAACCAGCAAATCCAGTTTTGACCGGCATGCCGGTTTCTGTTTTGCTCATCAACAAATTTTTCCACAAAATAAAATCGAACAAATTTTCAGTCAGAAAGTAGGTTTTTTAAACAACTATTATTCTATCTTCAAAGCGATTGCGTCACAGGTTATGGCAAAAATCGATTCCGTCTCAGCATTATTTATCAGTTCTGATTATATTGCCGCGGTTGTTGTTCCTTATCTGCTTAATCATGGTGTACGGATTCCGCAATCAGTTTCTCTTATCACGCTTGATGATTCGCATTACTGCACCATGTTTACTCCGCAGTGGACTTCAGTAAATACAAACCATGAGATCATTGCTAAAACTGCGGTTGAGATGATCTCAAATTGGGAGAAAGTTCCATCAAAATCTATACCGAATCCCCTGGAGATTTCTCCGTCTCTGGTCGTTCGAGAATCGTGTTTGCCTAAAACAGGCAAACTGATAAGTAATGTACGAAATATGGAAAGGCCGTTAAAGATTATTAATTATTAAAAAAGAACCAATA
>JAQUOK010000282.1 GCA_028717165.1 Victivallaceae bacterium
CTCCCGAAAACAAAAAAAAGGAACTGGCTCCAGAACAAATTATATTTACGGAAAGCGCCGCCATGGATACTCTCCAAAAAGCCGTTTCCAATGCCCAGATAATTTCTTTTCTACAAAAGGAATATACAAATCACAATAAGATGTTTATTACTTCTTTTAGCTGTGCTCAGGTTAATTTCCATAATTTCACTTTAATCTTTTCCTGGGATGAAACCAAGCTCACGGTTGAACGCCTTATCTCGAGAGATGAATTTGATTTTGAAGGTAAATGGAGTAAAGCGCTCCTTGCTTATAGAACATGTCTGAAACTATCCTATCGCAACTCCATTGAAATTTTATACAAGGACGCGGAAAAAAGAGCAACTATAAAACAGTATGATGAATTAGTTCATGATATTGATGATTATATTGATTGTCATAATCAGAGATTCCCTGATAAGATAATTTCTAAAATAGACTTATCAGTATTGTTAAATGAAGCGCAGTTTTTTTATGAAAAGGAAGATATAGCATCATGTGTTTCAAAATTAGAAATGATTTTATCAAACGTGCATAAAATATTGCTGTATAATCCGGTCTGCAAAAGTGTGAAAGATGCTATTATAAATAATGAATTTCAGTTAGAGGGCAAACAGAAAAAGAACAAAAGGGTTCTGGTTCTTGATGATGAAGAGCTTATACTAAATGCTCTGGAATTTTTTTTCACCGAAAATGACTGTTTTAAAAATGTGGAGTTCGAATTCTATACGAATCCGAAAAAGGCAATTGACAAAATTTATCAGGAAAAATATGATCTGATTATTACGGATATAAGGATGCCGGTTTTCTCCGGTGAAAATATAAACCGATTAAATAAATCGTTATATAAGGTACCGTGTATCGGTATATCCGGCTACTGTTCCTTTAATCCGGATGCCGGTTTTGATTCTTTTTTACAAAAACCTTTTTCTTTAAATCAAATTGCAGAAGAAGTTGTCAAGTATTTAAATCTACATGACGAATATAAAGGAAAAACAGAAATTTCCGCTCAGAATCAAACTGTTTCTTCCTGATTCTCCAGAATGTAAAAACCAATGCCTGACAACACCGCGTTCCGCTCAAAATTCAAATGTGAGTGCTTCCAGTGGCAACGCACTTATAAACGTTGTCGCTCGTCGGCTGATCGGTTTTGCCTTCAAGTTCGGGAATGGAAGCGATGACGCCGTCAAGATATTCGTTAATCCGCTTCCCGGCTTCTTCCAGCCGGAGAAGTTGTCCGCCCTGACGTATCTGCAGGACTTCAAGCCCGAAAGGTTTAAAATATTTGTGCCACATTTTGCGGATGGAAGCAGTAACCGCTCCGCATGACGCCAGCATTTCCGGAAGCGTCTTATCGGCAAGGCTCCGCATTGCCGCCTTGTCGCCGCTTTCGTAAGCTTTCAGCAGATCACGCCGGAAAGCCACTTTCCGACGCAGAAAATCAGCATAAAGCCAGGCATGATTAATGTCCCCGGCAGCATTGTCATCACGCTGGTCGGCGAGTTCAGCGCAGATTGAATCATATAATTTCACCGCTTTATCGACGAAACCGGGATCCGTATTGAGTTTGCTGTCCCAGCAGATTCCCAGCAGCGGATCGTCCCATAAAAGAAACGGGGCCCCTACGGTAAGAGCTTCTTTTGCATTTTTCAGAATATGCGCGCCGAGTTTCGCGGCAGTCAGATGGTTCTTGTAACTGCCGCCGGCAATCGCCCTGAATTGCGCCTCCAGACGTTCGGCGTTTTCATCACCGCCATAGGCGAGTTCGGCCGCCCAGCAGAATCCGGCAAGTACGGAGTTTATTTCGCAAAAAGCGCCGCTGTCCCCCCACAAGGTGAAAAATACCTCATCAAGTTTCGTTTCACGGCATGCCTGAAGACAGGGTTTTACCGTCTTTACGTCCTGTTCATGGTCGTTCCACAAGCGCCCCCAGGTCCAGAGTCCAGACCCCATCAGGGGTTCATAACCGATTTCACGATGTTTCTCTATGAAATCAATATAAAACTGTTTATCCTGATGGTAATAATCCCAATACACCAAGTCACTGTGCCTGGGAATCATATCAACGACGTCCTGCGGTATATCATGCCCCAGATCATAATAAGCCTGCTGCGGGTTGGCCATGCGGAAATACATATCCGACCAGATCATCGGGCGCAAATTGTATTTTTCGCACATTTTTTCAACTTTACCGAAATGACGGTTAAAAATATCGAAACCGCGTTCGTAACCGTACAGATCCATGAATCTGCCGCGGCCGAGGTCGTGGGTTTCGTCCATGCCGATGTGAATGCGCCGGCTGGACAGCGCCTCGCTCCAGAAGGCAAGCATTTTATCAATCAGGGTATATGTAGCGTCTTCATCCACCAGCAGTACGCTGGCGGTATCCCTTACTTTGCCGTAGGCATTGTGCCACTGCAGGATTTGTTCCATGTGCCCGAGCGTCTGCAGACAGGCAATCATCTCAATTCCCAGCGCCCTGGCGTAAACGTCGATCTCCTTCATCTCCGCCATCGTATAAGGGCCGCGCTTGTAGCCGAAAAACGGTTCGCCGGGCAACTGATAGGTATCTTCGGTATAAAGCATCGCCATATTGTAACCCATCAGGGCCAGGCGGCGCAGCCATTTTTTGAAATGAGCGACCGTCATTACCGCATTCCGGGAGCAGTCCAGCATAATACCGTACGTTTTAAATTCGGTATGCTCATCGCTTTCCAGCCCGGCAAGGGCGTTGCCGATCGCGCGGGCAGCGTCAACCGGACGGTTATAAGTAATCTCAGCCTTTCCGGCAGTAAATTTTACGCTTGATTTCCCCTTGCTTTCCGTTTGGGTGAAGCACAATTCGACTTCACCGTTTACCGGACTGATCGGGTATTCTACGGCTAAAGTTTCGAGTATGGAGTGCAGCTCTGAAGGCGTTTTCGCCTGGTTCCAGAACAGAGATTTCTGTGACATAATAATTACCTTTTTTGAATATTTTTCGTTTTTAATACACAAAATAACATATTAATATATATATTATAAGCAGCAATAATAATAAAAAAATGGATTTTTCACAATAAATGACCCGCAAAAACACAAAAAATTTTGAAATCAACATTTCTCCGATCCCTTCCGGTTTCCGGGATCTGCTGGTAAAATCAGGAATGTACATCTGCACTTATTACGAAAACGTTCCCAGCGGAATAAATGAAAAAGCCCGGCAGCCTTTCGACAAAAAAGTTCTGCGCCGCTTTCCGTTTTTCGTCGTAACTCATTTAGTCGGCGGAGACGGCACATACGCAAGTGACGAATCCGGCAGGTGGATCGACCTGGAGCCCGGCTGGGGAATATTGGCAAGCCCTTTCCACAGTAACATTTATGGCGGGAAGCACAAGAAATTCATTGAGGACTCAATCGCTTTTAACGGCAAAACGGCCCATGCGCTGTTCGAGGCAGGAATAGTAAGAGACGGCCTGATCTATATCGGTGCGGAAAGGCGTCTGCTGCCGATTATCAATAAACTGCGGGAGGGTACATTAAGCGCGCTGCTTGAAGCAAACGCCATGCTGCAGAATCTCTTATTCCATCTCAATCATGAACAAAGCTCACGGCAGCCTTTATCCGCCGACCGCAAAATAGAACGCCTGCTGCAGGAAATTCAGGATACCCCCGCTAAATGGTGGACAGTGGCGGAAATGGCGGAATACTGCAACATCAGCGAAAACTATCTGCGGACTTTATTTCGTCGGTGTACCGGGCTGAGCCCCAAAGAATACATCGATAATTTAAAAATGAACCGGGCGGTGGAAATGCTGAATGATCCGCAGATAAGGATTTATGAAATTGCAGAACGTTTAGGTTATATGGATAACTATCATTTCATCCGGCGTTTTGCGAAAATCCTGGGTCAGTCTCCCGGAAAATATCGCCGGAATATGCGGCGTTATTAATCCGGTACAGGTTGTTTTTCACGGCATCATATACTATATTATTCCGCTGTTAAAGAATAACTTATATCAGAAATAACCTATGGTCGATAAAATTATCCGTTCCAAACGCAAAACTCTCAGTCTCCATATTGACGATTCAGGAGGAGTCATTGTCCGCGCGCCCCTGCTGATGCCGCAACTTCTCATTGACCGCTTCGTAAACAGAAATACTATCTGGATAAAAAAACACAAGAACAAAGTCCTGCGCCGACTTGAAGAAATTCCGCCGCGAAAGTTTATTTCCGGCGAAAAGTTTTATTTTCTCGGAGAGGAATATGAACTGGAATTCAGGGATAATTCCAACAAATCAATAGTTCTGGAGGGCAACTTCATCACGCGTCCTGCAACGGCGGAAGAGATAAAAAGAAGATTCCGGAAATGGTACCGGGACGAAGCCCGCTTTTATCTGACTGAACGTCTGAATATCTGCGCCGAACACTACAAGCTGCCGTACAAAGAACTCAAAATAACCTCAGCGGCACACCGCTGGGGTTCATGTACGTCAAAAGGCTGCGTCAATTTTCCGTGGCGTATCATGATGTGTCCGGAAAACATCATCGCTTATGTAATCGCGCATGAAATGGCGCATCTTCTGCAGCTGAATCATTCTCCGCGTTTCTGGCGGGAAGTAGAAAAAATGTGTCCGAGCTGCCAGGAAGACCGCAAATGGCTTCACGCCAACGAACATAAGTTCACGGGATTTTGAAAGAAAGCGTGATATTTTCATTTTTGAACTTGATTTTTACTCATTCCGGACATTATATTACTATATCATTTGTGCGCTCATAGCTCAGTTGGTAGAGCAGATGACTCTTAATCATCGGGTCGAAGGTTCGAGTCCTTCTGGGCGTACCATTTACTTGCAAGTCCATGGCAATAAACTATTTGCGACTCGAGGCGCAATTCCCTTTATCCCATATTTTACGGGTAAAATATTACTGTATGGAAATTATCCAGTATTATTCTTTCATGGATGGTGTAAATTTTTCATCAGAAAATTCAATCCGTGGAAAAATTAAATAAAGGGAAATACGGTATTAAACTGTCTTTATTGTAGTTCAGCACCCCAAACTGGAAAGTGCTTTGATTTGCTGAATGATTGTATATGCCGACCTGTACCTGGGCG
>JAQUOK010000283.1 GCA_028717165.1 Victivallaceae bacterium
CCTTTGTTTAACAACGTTTACCCATTTATGACTCAAGCGAGACGCTTGAGCTACATTATTAACCGTTTCTTTCTATGTTAACGTTTCCCGCTCCCCTATGGGGAGTTTAAGGCAATACCACGTCCTTTGGGCGTGGTTTTTTATTCCTGCATCAACCGACAGACGAGCCGCTGGGGATATCGCCGTCGACAGTTACCAGTTTCAGGTTTTTCCCGTCCTTGGCGGCGAGGAGCATTCCCTGGGACTCGATGCCGCGGATCTTTGCCGGCTGGAGGTTGGCGACGATCACTATATTTTTACCGACAATTTCTTCCGGGGTATAGAATTGAGCCACTCCGGCGACCAGTTGGCGTTTTTCGGAGCCGACTTTTATCTGAAGTTTCAGCAGTTTGTCGGCGCCCTCGATCTTTTCTGCAGCCAGTACTGTAGCGGTTTTCAGCGAAGTTTTGAAGAATTCGTCAATGGTGATCAGGCCTTCGGCGGGCGGTTCGGCTTTAGCCTTTTCCGGAGCTTGTTCTTTCACTTCCGTTTCTTCGGGTTTTATCCTCAGAAACAGCGCGTCCAGGTCGTGCATCTGCAGGCCGCTCAGAATATTTGCTTTTTTCTTTAGTGAATCCAGATGGCCTTCGGAGGCGTTTTTAATTCCGAGCGCCTCGCGCAGGCAGGTCATTTTATTAGGCATTACCGGGTGAAGAAGGACGGAAATTTTGCGTAAAGCTTCCGCCGCGCAGTAAAGAACGGTATTCAATCTTGCGGTTTTGCCTTCTTTCGCCAGATTCCAGGGAGCGGTCTGTTCCATGTAGCGGTTTCCGGCGCGAACCGCGTTCATTATTTGTTCGAGGCCCTGGTTTATACGCATGGTTTTCAGGGCTTTTTCCATTTCCGTAATAGCGTTTTCGATCGCGGCGTTCAATTCATTTTCCGGTTCCGTGAATTCGCCGGGAGCCGGAATAACTCCGCGGCCGTAACGCAAAGTTATTTTTATTACCCGGCTGGCGAGGTTGCCGAGGTCGTTGGCCAGGTCGC
Organism: Victivallaceae bacterium; assembly: GCA_028717165.1. Taxonomy (GTDB): domain Bacteria; phylum Verrucomicrobiota; class Lentisphaeria; order Victivallales; family Victivallaceae; genus JAHOYW01. The sequence goes on from JAQUOK010000283.1 coordinate 1,027, forward strand.
TGTTGTAGCGCGTAACGAAAGCTTCTTCCGTGAACGAGGCATCCTGTCCCATCGTCATTTCCGCCATCAGGAAATAACGGAAAGCGTCAAGTCCGTATTTCTGGACCATGTCCATCGGGTTGACTACGTTACCGACGGATTTGCTCATTTTGGAGCGCCCGACCAGCCACCAGCCGTGCGCCAGGATGCTTTCCGGCGGTTCAATGCCAATGGCTTTGAGCATAGTCGGCCAGTAAACCGTATGGGTAGTCAGAATATCTTTCCCGATCAAATGGCAGGAAGCCGGCCACCATTTTTTGAACATTTCATCATTGCGCCGGTAACCGGCGGCGGATATGTAGTTGATCAGCGCGTCGAACCAGACATAACAGACGTAATCCTTATCAAAAGGCAGTTCAATACCCCAGCTGAGGCGGGATTTCGGGCGTGACACGCACAAGTCGCCGAGCGGTTTCTTGAGGAATCCCAAAGTTTCGTTGGCGCGGAAATCCGGCTGGATAAAGCCGGGATGGCTTTTAATATATTCGATCAGCCAGTCCTGATACCGGCTCATGCGGAAAAAATAATTCGACTCGATGATTTCCTGAGTTTCCCGGCCGCATTCCGGGCAGCATTGTTTTTCGTCGAGGTCTTTGTTGGTGAAAAAACGTTCGCAGGGGACGCAGTAAAAGCCTTTATATTCATCCTTGTAGATCAGATCGCGGTCGTAAAGGTCCTGCATGATTTCCTGCACGACCTTTTTATGGGCCGGGTCAGTGGTGCGGATGAATTTGTCGTTGCTTATTTCCAGTTCACGCCATAATTCCTGAAAACGCACTACCGTGTCGTCACACTGCTGTTGCGGCGTGATGCCGTGCGCTTCCGCGGCTTTCTGGACTTTCTGCCCGTGCTCGTCGGTGCCGGTAAGAAAAAAAGTCATATCGCCAAGCGACCGGTGATAACGCGCCAGAATGTCGGCGACAATCGTCGTATAAGCATGGCCGATATGCGGTTTGTCGTTGACATAGTAAATAGGTGTCGTTACATAAAATTTTGCTGAACTCATATTTTTTGTCCTTCATATAGTATAAAGCAGGTAATTTACCAATTTAGCCATTCTCCGGCTTATTTCAAGTTGAATTTGGAAAAGTATTGCCGGGTTGCGTGCTGTGTATAGCGGTTATCCCCAAACTTTGGGGGGGAACCTCACCACTTGATTCCGCGGTATCCCCGATTGGGTTTAATCGGCTACGGAGCCATAAAAAAAATATTAACTTTTCATATTCTTAAATATTTTATAACTGTTTTTTATTATTTTTAAGAGGAACACCGTACACGCAGTCAGCCAGGGCTGACCGTAAAGCAATTTTACTTTGAGTTCCTCCTTCAGGGAAGGCAGGATATTTTGAGAGGCGAGGCCGCCGGGACGGAAGAAAGCTATCGGTTCCGGCAGATAAATGTGGTTTATATGGTGATAATTGACGGCCCGGTACATAAAATCGTAATCGGCCAGAATTTTATAATCCAGGCTATAAGCGCCGATTCGATCGTAGATTTTTTTAGGACAAAACATCGACGGATGAGGCGCAAAGGCGCCGCGTTTGACATTCCATTCCCGCCAGCCAAGGACACGCTCATCGCCATGCATGATATCTCCCCAGAAAATATTGTCGTCGAGACTTTTATTTTCAAAGGCGGCCGCAACTTTTCTGAAAGTTCCCGGCAGATAATAGTCATCGGAATTGATTATGCCGATAAGGTCTCCGGAAGCTTGCGCGATTCCCTTGTTCATAGCGTCATACAGTCCCTTGTCGGGTTCGCTTATCCAGTAAGCCAGACGGTCTTCGTATTTACGGATAATATCCAAGGTTCCATCTGTTGAGCCGCCGTCTATAATAATATATTCGAAATTATCATAATCCTGCGACAAAACGCTTTTAACCGCCTCTTCCAGGTATTCGGCGCTGTTATAACAAACCGTGATAATCGATATTTTCAGAGATTCATTCACTTGTTATACTCTTATAGAGATTAATATACTTGCTTACTATATTATTGATGTCGAATTTTTTTTCCGCTGATTTTCGGGCAGTTGACGCTAACCGGCTATGATTTTTGTCATCAAGTATATAATTTATACCGTCAGCCAAATCCTCACTATTGAAAGCTTCGGCTAAATAGCCGTTTTCCCGATGCTCGACTATATCAGGTATTCCCCCGGTATTAAAAGCCGCGAGCGGGGTTCCGCAGGCAGAAGCCTCTACAAGCATATTAGGCAAGTTGTCATATTTGGAGGCCAGCACAAAAACGTCCGCCTGTTGATAAGCTTTTGCCAAATCTTTATCGGCAACGATAAAACCGGTACTTCTATTTTGAAATTCAGCACCAAATTTGCCGTTCCCGATTAACAGCAGTTCAAATTCACGTTTGTGTTTATCCCGCAATATCCTTAATGCCTGAAGCAGTTCCCGACCGCCTTTATTCCAGTCGCTGAGGTCAAAAGCGCCAAAAGCAATGGTTTTTCTTTGCCTATTATTTTCTTTGGTTTGGGGGGAAAATGTATTTAAATCAATTCCATTGTGGATAACTTGAATATTTTTTCCGCTCATAATCCGGCTTGCGGCCGCTTCTTTGCCAATCCATGAGCTTGGAGCTACAACACTGAAGTCAAGATTTTTCCAATATTTTATTTTCTGACTCCAAACGAGACGGTTTACATCCCAAAAAGAACTTTTTCCATATCCATTTCTATAACGTTCATCCCCCGAGAAGTGATAGTGTTCAGCTCCACTATACGCCCAGTTATCATGTAGAGTCCAAATAATAGGAGCGTTTATTTGTGCTATTTCCTTATTACTCACCATGCAGCCGTTTATCCAATGCAGATTCACAATATCGGGCTCAAAAGAATTTATCTGAGATACTATTCCCGAATTAAAGCAGTTCAGAGAATGGTGAAAATTGTGATGTTTGCGTGCCCAGTAAGCCAGCATGACTTCAAGACGCTGTGTAATATGTAAAGACTGGAGCCGTGACTTAGAAAAAAGTTGTTGAACGCTATTGTCATTAGATTTTTTTTCCGCCACAAACATTCCGGAATCCTGTCCCGTTTCGAGCAGACCGCGATGAAGCCGATACGCAGCTTTCGCGGCTCCGCCTTGGATATCGTAATAATTTATATGAAGTATTCTCATTTTTTCCCGAAAATATTCAACTGCATATTAAAAACATGTGGTTCATATTTATGCACAAACGGAGTTTGGGGATGGTTAATACTTTGAATGTTTACGGTAAATCCGGCACTTATAAGTACATTTAAAATCTCATCCAGATTTTGTCTTTCATTCTGTACCGAATGATATTCAACAAAAATATGCCGTACCTTACCTAATAAACCGGAACATTCCGGAATAACTTTATGCTCAGCGCCTTCTATATCAATTTTTAAAAGATCTATTTCCGAATATTTTTTTACTATTTTCTTTACATCAACCGTATCGACTTCTATGGTATCAGAATTGGTTTTAGGAGAAGTTTCTATTCTGCCGCTGTCCGCCTTTTCACTGAAAAAGGCAAGTTTTGTATCCTGGATCCAGACAGCTTTATTTTCTATCACAACACCTTCTGCATGGTTATTCTCAAGGTTTTGTTTCAGACAGGCAAATATATATGGATCGGCTTCATAGGCGGTTATTTTTGCTTTAGGGTACAGTTTCTTGAAATAAAGAATGCTTAACCCGATATTAGCTCCTATATCAACAATAACCGGAGTATCTTTATTAGATTCGAATTTGTAAATGTTGTCCACAAACAGTTCATGATACGAATATAGAAAAGAGGGCAAATCCGGGACAATCAATTTCAACTTCCCCGCCTTCAAAAGCTTTTCTGAAAACCGTGGAAATTTTTCATATAAGGTCAATAAACGACAATAATCACGGTAATCAGAATCCTTAACCAGTCTAATCCCATGTTTTATTCCTGACTTGAAAAACTTCTTAAAAATTCCGGCCATATCTAGTTAACACTTTAGTTATTATTTTTTT
>JAQUOK010000284.1 GCA_028717165.1 Victivallaceae bacterium
ATAGTCGCTACGGAAATGCTCTCGTCGATGACTGAAAATCCTTTGCCGACCCGCGCGGAAGCCGGCGACGTCGCCAACAGCATTCTGGACGGCGCCGACCTCATTATGCTGTCGAACGAAACCGCCATGGGCAAATATCCGGTAAAAGCGGTCAGCGCCATGAGTGCCATTGCCGCTGAAGCCGAAAAAATGCTCGACAATGAAAAATTCCTGATCGATATGGTCTGCGATAAAAAACTGGAACTTAGCCGTGCCATGTGTTTGACCGCTTCGTTCCTGTCGCATGAGCTTAATGAAAAAGCCGTTGCGGTTCTGACCAGCACCGGGCAGAGTGTGGCGATTCTGTCGAAATACCGTCCGGAAACGAAAATTTATGCGGCGACTTATTCCGAGACTGTTTATTACCGCATGGCCGCCTATAACCGGGTGGTGCCGCTACTGCTGGACGGGGAGCAGCCGGAAAATACTGAAGGTGCGCAGAAATCACTGGAATTGCTGAAGGATTTGCTGCGCAAAAATAAAATAATAAGGAACGGCGAGGTGTTTATCTGCCTGACCGGACTCAAATCCGGGGACGGCAACTGGCGTGTCAATTCGCTGCATACACTAATAATGTAGCTTAAGCGTCCCGCTTGAGAAAAATAACACAACTTCCGGCTCAAGTCCGGGAACAGCAGATGTAAAATGAACAACAAATAAAAGGGTCGGTAATGGAAATCAATCTTCTTGACAATGGCGGTTTCGTTTTCGGGGTCGCTTCTTATGAGTATCATGACGGCGCTTACCGTTTTTTCCGGATGACGGATGGTCTGAATAATTTCTTCGGTGATAATGAGGGGGCTGTGATCCGGGCGCTGAACACTTCCGGAGTGAGGATCGGTTTTATTACGGACAGCGAATCCCTGGCGATGGAGGTTCTTTACGGCAAATTTTCGCGGCCGATATTCACTATCGACGTCATTGTAAACGGGGAACACAAAATGACTTTCAGCCCGGATACGCATGTCGAAAAATTCAGTTTCAGTACCGAACTTCCGGGAACGGGGGAAAAGACCGTCGAGATATTTCTGCCCGTGATGGCGGAATGTGCGGTTAAAGGTATTGTTCTTGATCCGGGTTCCAGGCTGGAAGCCATGCCTGAAAAGCCGGAGCGGATATTGTTCACGGGCGACTCGATAACGCAGGGAATGACGGTGACTACTCCGGCCCTGACATATCCCGCACAGGCGGCTGCGGTTCTAAAAGCGGATTTCCATAATGTGGCGGTCGGCGGAGCAACCATGCAGCAGGAAATCGCCCCGCTTTTGCTGGAGCTGGAATGGCAAAAAGTTTTTATCGCATTTGGCGTCAATGATTTCAGTCAGGACCGTTTCCCGGATGTGTTCGGTGATGAGATCAGGGGAATGCTGAAGACTTTAAGTACTCGCGAAGCTGCCGAAATATTTTTAATTACCCCCATTCCCTGGGCGTTGCGCACCAATCCGAACAGCATCGGTTTGTTCCTTGAAGATTATCGGGAAGTATTGCGCGAAACAGCTAAGAGTTTCCCGAAAGTGAAAGTCATTGAAGGCGCAAAACTGGTGCCGGACGATCCGGAATATTACGTGGACAACATTCATCCCAACGATCTGGGAGCTTCGGAATATGCCGATAACCTCCTGGCCGAACTTGGCGTTACCGACTAAGAACTTATCAACTAATAGAGGAAATGCTGTAATGCAGTGCCGGATAGACAGGCGCGCAGTTGAAAAAAATTGGGGATACTGGAAGTATCTACGATTTTTTTCGACAAGTGAATGGTTGTCCGCCACAAATAAGAGCGTTTTCGGTTATTAGTTGATAAGCTCTAAGCTTATATTTACCGTTCTTCCGGCGTGAAATCCCAAAAGTGATATATCATTAGCTCTTTTTGTGGCATAATGATATATATCACTTTTGAATATTGCTATTTTTTTGTTATTTGTTGTTTAAAGGTCTTGACAAAGCACAAAAACACACTATAATTATACTATATCACTTGGCAATTAAATATGAAAAAGAACATGATATTTGATAATTTACAGACATTGGAATTCACTGATAAGAAACGGCCTAAATATGCGCAGCTGGCTGATCAGGTGAAATACTGGATCAATCGCAAGCAGATTCCGCCGGGTACTAAACTGCCGGGTAATCGCGAACTGGCGAAATTCTTCGATGTCGCTCCCGTAACCATAAATCGTTCGCTTCAGGAATTGACCAGCAAGGGAATACTCAGGCGCAAAGTCGGTTCCGGCACCTATATTGCCGCCAGGGATAAAAAAGCCAATAAACTCATGCGGATCGGAATATTATGTCATATCCTTATCAATCAGGAGGATTATTACAGTTCGACGGTATTAAATGTACTCCATTACTTTTGGCGGAACTATAAAAGCGATCTCATTACTTTAATGAAGAGCAATAAAAGTTGTCGCGAATTAATAGAAGAGTATGCTTTTGACGGTATTGTGGTACTTTATCCCCAGAATGAATTCGAGCCGGAAATGCTCGCGCTGCGGAACGAAAATTATCCGGTGGTCAGTATCGGGACGAAATTTCCCGCCCTTGCCGGGTACTCTTTCGGTACCAATCACACGCAGACGGCACACGAGGCGGTTAATTTTCTGGCTAAGAACGGTCATCGAAATATCGGATTTATTTCTCCGGATGTTCCGGGTATTGCACTGCAGCAGCGGCTGGCCGGATATCAGGAAGGCATGTGGGTAAACCGGCTTCCCATTAATCCCGAATGGATAATTAAATCCCACTTGACGTTTGACGCGTTTTCAGAGAAAAAACTGAAAAATATCCTGGATCCGTTATGCCCGGTAAGCGCATTTTTAATGGCATCACATATGCAGATAGTTTCATTTTACAGTCTGGTGAGCAAATTGGGTTACAAAATTCCCGACGATATATCATTGGTCGCTTTCGATGATCCTCCTTACGCCAGCCAGCTTAATCCGCCGCTGACGGTATATGCTCAGCCGATAGAACAATTCACCAGAAAAGCGGCTGAATCGCTGTATCTGCAAATTACCGGCGGCAATTTCAGCGCGAATGAGGAATGTAAACCGTTTTTGATTGAACGGGAATCAGTTATGGATATTTCCGGAAAATAAATCAATAATTAACTTATGGAGGATAAAAAAATGAAAATCAAAAGAAATTACAGGTTTCCGGTTGCCACTGTCTTTACCCTTATCGAACTCCTTGTTGTGATAGCTATCATAGCAATTCTTGCCAGCATGCTGCTTCCCGCGTTGGGGAAAGCCCGTGAACAGGCCAAAAAAACTCAATGCATGAATAATCTTAAGCAATTGGGTATTGGAACTATCCACTATACGGCCGATTGGGACGGCTATCTTATATATACTTCCGCTGATAGTTTACATAAAAGGTGGCCGGATTTTTTGTACGATAACGATTATATTAAACAATTGGAAGTATTTTATTGCCCGAGCCTGATGCCGATAGCATGGTCTTACAGAACTTATGGTTATATGCGGACTTTTAACTGGCCTGCGGGCGGAATTCCGGTAAAACTTACCAATCAGAAAAATGTTTCAGCAATTATTACTTTTGGAGATACGATCAGGAATTATTCACAGACGGTCAACAGGCTCCAGACTTTCGAATTGAATAATAAATATAAAGATCCGTGGGCCATGGTTCATGTCCGGCATTCCCGGACGGCAAATGTACTCTTTCTTGACGGCCATGGGGTTTCCCTGAGTGCAAGCCGCCTGGCGGAATATAATTTCCGGGGCGTCGAATAGTAGTCGGGAGTATTTCATTAGCTCAAGCCCAAGGTTAGAACCTATAAGCATTTTGCCTGGAAAAATTGCGTCTAAGGAAGAAAAACGAATTAAAACAGGCGAAAGAGAAAGTTCATTAAGTTCCCCATTCAACTGAAAAGTGGTAAAACCATCGGCGGGATGCCATGGCGGAAATAAAAGCAAATGCGATCAATTTCCGGGGCGAACAACATCAGATCGGGTTTCGGGAATTTTTTTCTTCGGAATCAGAAAATTCATTTAACTGTTTACGATAACAGACATCGGCGATGCCGAATAACAGAAAAGGAAAGACAGGTAAAATATGACGACAAAGCTTTACATTGAAAACTGGAACATGTCCATTGCGGATATTGGGCCTTGCTCTCCTCTGCCCGACCTCGTGGAGAAGGCCGATCCCCATGTTAACATTGGAGCTGATACAGAAATACCGGACGAAATACGCAGAAACATGGGATACGGCCGAATAGCCGGAATGCTTCCCTATGCCTCTCAGAATGGATATTCCCGCGAAAGGTATCCGGGTGCTTTGAAAATGGCGGTTTTGGAGAGCGAATATCTGCGCGCCGTATTCGCGATGGAGTTGGGGGGCCGCCTGTGGTCCCTTTACGACAAGACGGCGGGGCGCGAACTGCTGCACCGAAATTCAGTATTCCAGCCTGCAAACCTTGCAATACGCAACGCCTGGTTCTGCGGCGGCGTGGAATGGAATATCGGAGCTATAGGACACTGCCCATTCACCTGTTCGCCGATGTTCTTTTCCAGGGTCGCGGGAAAGGATGGCGCGCCGGTGTTGCGAATTTACGAGTGGGAACGGATCCGGCAGGTTGCATTTCAGATCGACGCCTGGCTTGACGAGAACGCGCCGCTGCTCTATATACGGGTCCGGTTGTTTAATTCCCATGACTATCACGTTCCTATGTATTGGTGGTCGAACATCGCCGTGCCGGAGCTTCCGGGAACGCGAGTCATAGTCCCTGCCGGTTCCGCATACAGCTTCGCTTATACAGGAAACCTGAGACAAGGCGGAGTGCCGTGTTGTGACGGGACGGATTTCTCATATCCTGAAAACAACATGCAATCTGCGGATTTCTTCTTTAACATGGCAAATGGTGAGAGACCGTGGATTGCGGCTTGCGGTCGTGATGGTTATGGGCTGGTTCAGACATCCACCTCCCTGCTTAGAGGGCGCAAGCTATTCGTATGGGGAATGGGCAGAGGAGGAAGGAAA
>JAQUOK010000285.1 GCA_028717165.1 Victivallaceae bacterium
GATCGATATCGCGCATTATCCGGATGTGGTGAAGGCGGCTATGGGGGACAAACCCTTGAAGAAGCTTGGCCTGGCGGGATATTCGATAATGACGCTGCCGGTTTATATGTCCCTGCAAAAGGAACTGCCGGGCGTGGAACTGATCAAGGCCGATGAAACCCTCCTGCCGCTGCGTTTTATTAAAAGCGAAAACGAACTCGCTTGTATGCGCCGCGCTTTCGAGATCAGTGAAATTGCGGTCGAAGCTATCCTTAACGAGGCTGAACCCGGTATGACCGAATTTCAGGTCGTCGGCATTGCCCAGCGTGAAATCTACAAACACGGCGGTGAATATGAAGGCCATTGCCTGTATTGCTTCTGCGGCAAAAACACCAATAACGCGATTTGCCGCCCGACCAGCAGCAAGCTTGTTGAAAACGAGGTTATCCAGCTTAATATCGGCGCCCGGGTCGGCGGTTATTCCTCCAGCGTCGGGTTACCGTTTTCATTCGGGCCGCTGCCGGAACGCAAACATCGCCTGGTCGAATTCGGCTTGAAAGCCCATTTAAAGACCATGGACCTTATGCGCGCCGGAAAACCGGCGGTTCAGGTCGTGAAGGAATATGAAGCCTGGGTTGAAGAGCAGGGGTTCGGCAAATATATGCTTTACGGCCCGTGTCACTCGATCGGCATGATGGAAGTCGAACAGCCGTGGATGGAGTCGGTTTCCACTTATGACCTGCAGGAAAACATGACTTTCCAGGTTGATACGTTCTTCTATGACGAAGATTTCGGCCTGCGCTGGGAAAACGGCGTACGGGTCAGGAAAGGCGGTGTTGAAAAGCTTTCGCAGAAATACATGAGAATAGTTCAGCTCTGATGAATATCAGCGGCCGGAATTCAGGTTAAAAACGGGTTCCGGCCTGTTCTTTTTTAGCTTGGGGAGAACGCTCAGTTATAATAGCTGTGCTCTTCTTCGGGAGGATGATGATTCAAGGCGCTAAGAATTATCCCGAAAGCCAGTAATGTGGATAAAAGCGAACTGCCTCCGTAACTCAGCAGCGGCAGGGTCAGGCCGGTAGGCGGCAGCAAAGCCACATTTACGCTGATGTGAATTAAAGTCTGGAGCATTATCAGAGAGAGCATGGAGATAATGAACAGTTTCTGGTATTGTCCCTGCAGGCGCAGGGAGAGCCGGTATAAGGAAAAAAATACGATTCCGAGAAGGATCAGGATCGGCAGAGTGCCGACAAATCCCAGGGATTCCGTGATGGTTGCGAAAACGGAATCGCTGTGCGCCAGCGGCAGATATGAATTTGACCACGCGGCTTTTCCGAGTTTGACCCCGAACCAGCCGCCGCGGGCGATAGTGAATTGAAACTGGCGTATATGCCAGCCGCTTCCGAGTGGATCGCTGGCCGGATCCCAGAAACCCGAGAACCGCTTGAGAATATACGGGTTGCGGTAAAGCACCCAGACTGCTACCGGGGCGAGCAGGGCGGGAAGCGTCAGCAGGTATTTGAACGGCGTACCGATAAGAACGCAGACGATCAGGAAGGCCAGCAGATAAACGAGGGCGGTACCGGCATCCGGCTGCAGCAGAAGCGGTATCAGCCATAACAAAGTAGCCGCCGCCAGGCGCAGGAAGGTTTTCAGTCTGTTTTTACCATTTACCGCGAGATGGCAAAGCAGCAGGATAAAGAACGGTTTGGCGAATTCCGAAGGCTGGATCGACGCGGATGTCCAGCTGAAGGTGAACCAGCCGCGCATGCCGTTGATCCGGGTGCCCCAGAGTAGTACCGCCAGCAGTGAAATGTAAGCTATTGCGGCTGCGGTAAGGGCGTTTTCGCTGTAGAAACTGAACGGTACCCGCTGTGCCAGCAGCATGACTATCATTCCGGTAACCAGCCAGAGGAGCTGTCTTCCCACGAAATACAGCGGGGAGGCGCCGAGCGTATTGGAGTTGTAAATAGCCAGACATCCCCAGATGCAGAGAAGAAAAAGCAGACTCTGCGCGAGCACCGTGGCGTTAAAAATCTGGTTTTCGAACTTTTCCCGGTTCATTCCTGTTTTCCTTTACGTATTTCCTCGATACTTGAATTCAACTTCACATCTTCGCCCGGAACCGCCATTCTGACGGATCTGCCGGAATTCTTGATCCAGTTTTTATTGCGGTCAAGCATTATCCGGTATTTGCCGGGGCTGCCGCTCAGGACGGCATCATATTCTTTTTCCAGCCCGCTGATGCCGATGAGCCGTCCTTTGACGAACTTAACCTGTCCGATCAGGGTGCGGACCCGGGGATAATCGACAACTTTCCTTTCCAGCCGGGGGGTTATCTGAAGTTCCTGATAGAGATATATCAACTCTTCCATACTCAAAATCTGCGGCGGCCGCAGCGAACGCAGCATCATGGACTGTACTTTGTCGGGAGAAGGGCAGGCTGCTTCCGGGATGATTTTCTTTACGGCCTGATATATCAGGCTGAGGCGTTCCGGGGAATCGGTGAAGTTGTTGTAATACAGGTCGAAATATTTTTCACTCCATGCCAGGACAACGCCGTTCTTATCGATTATTCTGGCGCGTTCGGGATAATATGACAGTTCGCGCCGCGCCAGTTTGTTGCCCAGATATATATACCAGTCCCTGGCGATTACAGCATAATAGAAAAACATTACAATGCATATTACCGCCCAGGAGGCTAAGCTCAATACGATAATATCGGCCCGCTTTTTGAACTTCCTGTTGTCCAGCATATTAACCTCTGAAAGTCACCGCGGAAAACCTTCTGAAATCATATAACCCTTATTGTCGGTTCTGATTTTTTATTAGTCTTATTCTGTTTCTCGTCGCCCGGCGCGGCGTTGGCCGGAAACTCCATATTAGGAGTAGCCGGCTGGGGATTAAGCATGTTTTCGATATCGTTGCCTTCTTCCTGCTGTTTCAGGATTTCCAATGAATATTTAGTCAGGTCGGCGTCATACACGGGAAACATGCCGTCCTCAAAGGACTTGCTTTGGCCGGTCGGATATATTACCGCAGCAATCCGGGCATTCTGGGAACCGGTCAGGTTGCGGATATACATACTGCCGAGATTGCCGTATTTGGTGGTTGATTCCGGGTAACTTACTTTGCCTATGCAGTCATTGTCCCCGACGGTTCGTATTATATGGATCCAGCAGGCGATGCGGTGTGTGTAAAGAGCGGCCTTTATATGATCCAGTTCCTGGGAACGCATCTTATGCGCACGGTAAAGGGCGAGATCTTCCTGCCGGTGTTTTTCTTCAAGTTTTTCCCTTTCGTTCTGGTATTCAATGACCTTTTCCCGGAATTTCCTGGCTTTTTCCGGCGAATAATTGAATTTGTTCTGCAGATCCGGGGTAAGCGTGCTCAATTTCAGGTCACGCAGAACGTAAGTCCCGTCTTTAGTAACGTATGCGATACCGATGGCGTCAGGCATTACATTCGTTACCTGAACGTCTTTATAAACCGTTCCGTCGACGGTTTTAATATCCATAGCTGAAACCTTGACTGCGATCAGAACAAAAACAAGACAGATACTGGTTTTATTCATGATGAAATACGCTCCTTTATGAATAATATTGATCAAGAGAAAACTCTTGGCTGAATATATCATGTAAAAAAACATAAATCAAGCATATCTTTACAAGCAATACGCAATTAGCGGCGTTTCCGCCGGCGGCGGGAGAAGAAAATTCCCTACAGATATTTTCGCAAGGTTCTTCGGTTCAACGTTTCCTGCATTACAGGCAAAGCCGCGTTTTCCGGGCATAGTTGTTTACTGTTTCAGGCGCGGGTCGAGCAGATCCCGGAGGCTGTCGCCGAGTATGTGGAGGGACAGGACGAGGAAAAACATGAAGCCGGTGGCGGCGGCGATTTCCCACCAGATGCCGCGCCATAAGCCGTTCTGTCCGTCGGCGATCATTACTCCCCAGCTCGGGGCGAGCTGTACCCCCAGCCCTAAATAACTGACGATGACTTCGGTCATTATCGCATAGGCGAAACGGATCGTAAAATAGATGATTACGAGGTGGACGAGATTGGGGAAAATATGTCTGAAAATAATTTTGAATGAATTCTGGCCCGCGACCTGGGCGGCCTGAATATACGGGGCTTCCCGCAGCTTCAGGGTTTCGGCGCGGACTACCCGGCAGAGCGTAACCCAGCCGGTGACCCCGATCGCCAGATACAAAGCCAGCATTCCGGAATCAGTGTTGAAGGCGGCCGCAACGCTGCCGAAGGCTTTTGCCAGCGGCGCGCATAAAAACCCTTTGGATACCAGCAGCGTAAAAGCCAGAATGAACAATAAAGTCGGCATCGAGGCGAAAGTACTGTATATCCAGACGACAAGATCGTCGAGTCTGCCGCCGTAATAGCCGGCGAAAGCGCCCAGCAGAACTCCGATAAGCGCAGAAATAAGCGAGGCGGAAGCCCCCACTTTTATCGCGGTGGAGACGGCGGCTGTTGCGCGGATCAGGACGTCCCGCCCCATGAAATCCGTTCCGGCCGGATGGGCGGCGGAAGGCGGCTGGTAGCGCTGCGCCATGTTTTCACGGTTGTAAAGCGGAACAGTCTGCGTATGTTTGCAATACCAGGTGTAAATATCGACCCCGACGGCGGCAGCGAGGTAAAGTGCGACCGTCAGCAGGCAGCACAGCGCGATTTTGTCGCGCGCCAGACGCTTCAGGAAATCTCCGAAGATAAGTATTTTATCAGGAACTTTTGCCATTTTTGTCTTTTTGTATAAATTAGAAGTAATCTAATCCCGAAAAGGCTCAGTGGCAATTAAAATTCCGCTTTTAGATTTCTCTGCGGGTTGCCTTTCACTCAGGCAGCCCTCAAAAGTCCCAATCGCTTTTTCCCTCAAATAATCCGACAGTTTATTAAATTCCCAGTTCTTTTTTTACTTCGGTGAAAGCTTTTACCGCGCGTTCGAGGTCTTCCCGTGAATGGGCGGCGGAGATTTGGGTGCGGATCCTGGCTTTCCCTTTCGGAACCACCGGGAAGCAGAACCCGATTACGTAGATGCCTTTTTCCAGCATTTTT
>JAQUOK010000286.1 GCA_028717165.1 Victivallaceae bacterium
TAACCTCGACATCCGACGGTTCTTTCCCGAAAAACACTGCGCCTCCGCCGAAAAACGGCTCGACATAGATGCGGTGGTCTCCGGGGATCAACGGCATGATATGCCTGAGCATATTGGTTTTCCCGCCGTAGTAGATGACTGGTGATTTCACCTTTCACCTCCCGGTTTTAGTTGTTTACTGCTTTACGAACAAATCCAGTTTTATTTTTAAAGTCTGGATGACTTCTTTTTGCGCGGTCACGGCGGCGCCCTGGCTTATGGTTCCGACCTCCGGATGCGTGTGGCTCGATAAGGTGTCAAGCGCGGCCATGAGCGCGGCCATGAGATCGCTGTCGATCTTCAATGCGTTGTCGGAAGCGTTTCCGATCCACACTTTCGGCGCTTTGGCCGTCCATTCCGCGGATGCGGCGCCGCTGATATTTTTAGCTTGGTCGGAAATGGATCCGGAAGTTTGGCGCGTCCAGTTTCCGGCGGCGTCGACTTCCTGGAAAGAGGCTGCGGACTGCTGGAGCCGCATCGCGCGTTTATCGATTGCCGGCAGCTGCATTCCGAAGGGCAGTACCGTCCGGATAAACGGTTTGCTCTGGCAGCCGAAAGCGAAGGCGATTTCGACGATCGTTCCTTCGCCGGGCAAGGCGGCAAGACCGCGGCCGGCTGCTGCGCCGGTCATGGCCACCGGCACGTCGCGCATCACCGGCATATCGGCATCGATGCTGAAGTCTTTTTTCAGCAGCCGGCAGTTGACGGCATAGAATGGCCGTTCATGGGAATGCGTTTCGCCGTTTGCCGGCGGATCCGGAACGCCGACCACAATCGCCAGCTGCGGCAAATGGGCGCCGCTGCCGAGTTCCGGCCATAGACGCAACACAATTTTTCTGATCATGTTTTTCACTGGAAGTTAATCCTCATGTTTTCGGCGCTGACCGTTACTTTGTCAATGGTCAGGATATCGCCGTCGCCGATCCGGATCCGGCGTCCGGGGCGGAAGCCGCGGATTATCGGGCAGCCGGCGCCGGTCGCGCTTAATTCCTTGAAAAATTCCGCGGGGATCCGCAGCGGGTTTTTGTAAACCCGGGAAGCTTCCAGGCTGCCGACGTAGACAATTCCGTCCGCCTGGCTCTGCCAGACGAAGTTCGCGATCCCGAGTTCCGCGCCGAGCAGCTGCAGGGCTTCGAAGCCGCTGCCGATGTTGAAAAAATAGGGCATGGCTTTTTTATTCCATTCCGCGTCTTCAAGCCTGAAGGCCAGCCCGGTAAGTTTTCCGATCGCCGTCAGGACGTCGATCGCGTTGACGTTGCGCATCGCCAGGGCGCAGCGCCCGGCCAGCGTCCCGGAAAATTCCCGGATAACGATTCGCTGCTGCTGTTTGTCGATCTGCCGGCAGCTCTCGATATATCCGGAACAAAACAGCTCGTAATCCTGATCCAGCCCGATGCTGAGTTCGGCGATCCCGGACAAAGCTTTCTCCGAGCGCACGGCGAAAATACCGCGTCCGGCGGCGCCCTGTTCCAGGGCCAGTGTATCGCTGACGATCGGTATTATTTCCGAGTTGATCTTGAGTATTTTTGAGACCTTCATCGTTACTGCACCTTTGCGGCGGCTTCTATTTTGGCGTGGTCGACGCTGCCGACAATGATCTCGCCGTCGGCCGCCGGCGTCTCCGGAACGGCTTTTTCTTTTTCGCGCTCCTCGCGTTTTTCGGCCGCGGAATTGAATTCCTGCAGGGCGAAATTGACGTTATAGACCAGCAGCGTGTCGTCTTCCTTGACGTCCAGGCTGCCGGCGAAGATCACCTGCCGTATTTTCGAGGCTTTGCAAAGCTCGTCGGCAACGGTGTAGACGACCGGGTTTTCCTTTTCGTCGAGGGCGTCGGCCAGGTTCCAGAGCTCCGTCAGTTTTTCCGGCCAGCTCGTCGGGATCTGCAGCGAAGCGGAGATCTTTTTCGGCTTGTTGCCGGCGCTCGAGAACGCGCTGGAGCTGGTCTGACCGGAAAGATCCTTCCGGTCAAACTCAGCGCTGAGACTGCGCCTGAAGTTTTTCCCCAGGGTCTCGATCTTGGTTTCTGAGCCGTTTGCGGAAAGGATCATCTTATTCCTTGGCCTCTTGGGGAGTATTTTTATTGATAATCCGCCATAAAACCTCATTTCCGATCAATCTGTTGTCAACCGGATCATCTCCGGCAGTCAGGGCAAACAACTCCGTATCAGACATAGCCGCAAGTTCAGTAAAGCGTGCCTTTGTCTTTTCGTTAGCCGCATCAACTTCCCGCGCATTGGCAAGTATTTCCTTGATTTTCGCGTTAGTTTCGGCAGTATTTTTATTAACGACAGAGGCCAGTTCGGAACTGAATTTTTTACCGGTATTGTCAATAGTTACGGTACTGTCATGTTCCTCAAGCGATACAACTGTCTGGCCTTTTGCCATAGCGTAAATAACCATTGACTTAATGCCGCTTTTGCAGTTTATCCGGCAGCTCTGACTGCCAACTTCCGAACCCCAGAAAGATTTTTGAGTGGTAAAATTCACCTGCGTTCCATCGCCTGGTTTATGAGACATTACAGAAGTATCCAGACTGCCAAAATCAACGCTCGGACATGGCGTTCCGGTTGCCGGATCAACAGCGGTAGTAAACTTGCCGCCCAATCCGGACACGGAAGCATTATAGCTTTTCTGCTCGATGTTCTCAAACATTGATTTGCACCCGGACATAAGTACAACGGCAGCCAGCACAATAAAGGCCAGCACAACAAACAAAAACAGCTTTTTCATTTTTTTGTTGCTCCTTTGGTTAAAAATATTTGCTCCAAAACGATTCTTCCGGGCAGTCCTCGGGGTTCTTTTTTGCCCGGTCAAGAATACGTTTCATTTCGTGATCCGTTACCTGTCCGGTAACTTTTTCACCGTTTGCGATCAGCAATACGGCGTTGTATTTCCGGTTTGCCGCCGGTTTAGGATTCTGGTTTTCGACGGTTACGACTTCGCCGGGACTCACTTTGGTTTCCTGCGTTTTCATTGTTTCCTGCTCCTTGGGTTAGAGGTTGCTACTTTCCGGTTAATTTATTGATATGTTCGCCCAGTTTAGCCCAAAAACCGGCAACCACTAAGGCAAGAATAATCAATACAAAAAACGTTACCGCCGCTTTTGTTGCGGCTTTTTTGCTGGTGTTTATCATGTTGACAAAATCTTTTATGCCCTGGGCAACTTCTGGAGTTATACCATTTGGGCAGTGTATAACCGGCTGATGGCTCTTGAGCTCTTCGGCTATGTATTGCGCAATATCTTTCTTGTCCTTGTCGGTCATTTCTCCTCCTCCGGACTTTCGTCAATCCATGCCGACCAGCCGCCGAGTTTACACGCCTCGTAGGCTGCAAAAGCTTTTATGTACCAGAAATCGTATAAAGAACGCAAATACCAGGCACCCAGGTAATAGTTGAGAATTTTTTTCATGTTTCTCCACATCCGTGCATTGGCCGCATTAAAGCCCTCGAGGGTTTTGTCGGACATGAGATAATCCCAGTCATGCACCATAAAGGCGATTTTAAAAAGCCATAAGAGCAAAGTCAGCACCGTTCTTCCCCATTTAGGGAGCCAGTCCGGCCCCGCGCCGTTGTAGTTTTTAAAGATTTTCTCAGGATCTGAATTCCAAAAGCTGTCGGTTGCCTCGATTCCGATTTTTCTGCATAGCGGGAAAAGTTTTTCAGCTTTCATGATTTATTCCTCCAGTATATGCGGTACAACCGGGAGATCGTACCATGAGCCGCCCTGCAACTCCACTTCGTGAATTGCATTGAGCAGATCAACCGCTATTTCCAAAGCACTTGTCTTATCTGCTGAATAATGCGCAAGAAGTTTTGTTTTGATAGTTGCAGAGTTATCACCGGGCGCAATTCCAACTTCTGAAGGAATTCCGGCAAATAATGTTAAAAATTCGTTTTCCGCTTCTTTAAGTTTGTCGGACTTGGCCGCTTGCCGGGCGGTTTCGGCGGCTTGCCCGGCGGCGGTGATCTCGGCTTCGGTCATTTCCCGCACTTCGCCGTTATCGAGAATAGGATTGGTAAAACCGGGTTCGGAATCGTATCCGGCCAGTGTCCAGCCGTCCCCCTCAAGGGCGGCTATTTCGGTTCTGGATGGCGATATAAGTTTTTTCCATTCGCCGTCTTTGAAAGCCAATTGATAATACTTGATTTTTTCCATAATCAACTTAACCTCTCATATTTTTTAAATAGTTTGCTTTGCCTTCTCCGGCAGATAGCGAGCGGTTATAGATTTGGATATTATTCATTATACCATTAAAATAATTGCCGCTGGTTCCACGATCCGAACCGATATTTACGCCATAAGTAGAACTATATGAAATAGATGCTCCAGAACCACTTCCAACTAACTCGGAATCTCTATAAATAGCCCAATTTCCTGATGAATCTTTTTTTGCTGTTATATGATACCATGGCAAGGTAGACCAACTTAAAACTGATGATACCTGACTATCCGCGTTAAAATAAACGGCTATCCTATTTGTGCCGGTGAGATATAACCATGGATATCCTCCAGAGGTGATCAAATTGGGATTTGTAGCAAGATTTGTAGTGGCTAATTTTATAAATACTGATAACGTTATTGGAGCACTTCCACTAAAACTAAGGGACGATGACATGGGAATTACTATATAATCGGTATCCCCGTCAAAATGTATTCCATTTTGATCAATATAACAATCATTATAAAGTGTTCCGTTATTCTTCTTGCCGCTACAGTCTTTTACTATTCCTGTTGAAACGCTGCCGCTATTACGAGAATCGAACCAAAGCACCAGCCCCTCGCGGTTAACCGGATAATGATTAGGGGTTAATATTCTGCTGCTCATGATGCCGCCTCGATTTCACAAAGTTCAAATGCAACATCGTTCGCCCAGATTGAAGTTGAATCAACAAAGACAAGCATTTGTACTACGTCTCCGACCGCAAGCCCCAGCGTTTCAAGGCTTACAGTCGCCTCGTACAATTGCGGGGCGCTACCGCTTGCCGGCAATGTATCC
>JAQUOK010000287.1 GCA_028717165.1 Victivallaceae bacterium
ATCAACATGGTTATATCATCCGACTGCGAAGCGCCTTCCGCAAAATCCGCAATAGAGTCGGAAATACCGTCAAGTATCTCCCTGGGGCTGGCGCCGGACAGTTTCCTCAAAGCCGCATACAGGCGTTCGAACTGGTATTCCTCGCCCCTGGCATTAAACGCTTCCGTAACCCCGTCGGTATAGAAAAACAACGTATCGCCTTTCTTAAGCTGCAGCCTGGTAACCGCAAACTGGTCACCGTTGACCGGCAGCGCCCCGACGACAACGCCTTTATCCGTCTGCAGGGCTTCGAATTCTCCGCTGTGGCGCAGACAGGGCGGCGGATGTCCGGCGTTGCTGAGTACGACTTCACCGCTGTCGATATCCAGCAGGCCGCAGACGCCGGTAAGGAACATGCAGGAATCGTTGTTTTTCTCCAGTT
The DNA here is from genome assembly GCA_028717165.1 of Victivallaceae bacterium. Classification (GTDB taxonomy): domain Bacteria; phylum Verrucomicrobiota; class Lentisphaeria; order Victivallales; family Victivallaceae; genus JAHOYW01. Next base: position 422 of record JAQUOK010000287.1, read on the forward strand.
CGTTGCCGACATTGACGAATATCTCGTCAGGCGGCACGTTATCTTCGGCTCCATGCCTGAGCAACGTCCGGGAACGCATCATGAAAAGCGCCGCGGAAAGCCCTTTGCCGGAAATCTCCCCGATAGTGAAAAACAGGCGTTTCTCATCTACGAAAAAGAAGTCATAAAAATCTCCGCCGACTTCCTTGACCGGGTGCATTTCCGCATAGATGTCAAATTCGTCATGGGCCGCAGAAACCGCCGAAGTGTCCGGCAGCATTGACCGCTGAATTTCCGCGGCGACGAGCAGTTCCTGCCTGACCCGCTCCTGATGGGTGATATTTTCCTTGAGGCTTTCGATCTGGCAGTTCAACTCAAGCGCCATGGCGTTGAAAGTATCTCCCAGCTCCTGAAATTCATCATAGCTGTTCAACTCGATTTTTCTGTCCAGTTTTCTTTTGCCCAACTGTTCGACCCCGGCTTCCAACTGCGCCACCGGCTTGCCGATATGCAGCGCCAGGCCAACCGCCAGACTTAACATGATTACCGATGCGATGAAGCCGATCCCCAGATACGTCAACGCTCTCGCCTCAATATATTTACGGGTAGATAATATATATGCGTCTTTCTTCTCTCTGATCTCGCCGACGGCTTTTCCGGCAACGGTGCGGATATTCCTGATCGGGGTTGCAACCCCTATTCCCCAGGCCCCCGGAGTCATAGGGACAAAAGCCACATCCAGACGCTCCCCGCTGCAAGTGGTGGCAAAGCTCATTTTGCGTCCCGGGATAATTCTTTTTGTAATATTATCGAGCTCGGTTTTTTCATGAGGAGAAATATTCCATAAAAGCTTTTTGCCGGCCAGGTCTTCCTTCGCCACAATATTACCGGAAGACGCTGCAATAAACGCGAAACATCCGGTCCCGCGGGTGACAATGAAATCATTGGAAACGCTCTGGGGCAATATATCGAGTACAAGAACCGCTTCCACCCTGCCGTCGACAACAACCGCTTTGGATATGGTCAGAAGCAGCTTATTGCTTGACTGGGAACGGGCCGGGTCAAAACCGGTAAATTCCCCTTTTCCGGCAACCGCCGTCTTAAACCATCGGGTTTCCCGGACATCATAGTCCAAAGGCACCGGAAACCAGTCATACTTGAAAAACAAACCGTTCGGCAGCGCAATCCCTATTCCGCTGTAATAATCATTATAGGCACAGGAAAATTTGAAAGCGTTGCACATCATGGTCAGCTTCTTTAAACCTTCTTCAACTTCTTTCCTGCTGAGCGTCTCCGGGTAATTAATGTAAGTCAGGTTGCCCATGCTCCCGGAATCGGGTCTGCTGCCGGCGATAAATCCCCGGTCCCCGGGGCGGTAAACGCCGGAATGAATATCTTTATACAGGGCAGCCAGGTCATTCATGCCGGAAAGAGCGCGCCGCATCTGAAGCTGACAGATGGCCGCCTGGACTTCAGCGAGCATTTTCAGTTCGGCGCGCACTTCTTTCTGCAACGCGTAAATGCTTTCCTGGGCGGCCTCGTTCGCTATATCGTTCCCGGTCTGGGCGGCAAACTTCCGCAATTCGAACATATCCAGAATAATAATGCAGCCAGCCGTAATGAAAGCACCAAGCGGTATTATAACGAAATACAGCATTATTCTGCTTTTCAACGACATTTTCTTCATTTGGAACCGCCTTTATACTCGATCGCGAGCAAAGCTATATCCGTCCGCGATATGTCATCGCCGTAAAATTCCTTCAAATGTTCGACCGTAAATTTCACCAGACTCTTTACGCTCCCTTTGAAATCTTTCAGCAGACTGAGCAGATGCCGTTCTTCAAAAATTTCGCCCCTTGCGTTCTCAACTTTGTCAATACCGTTTGTCGTAAACAGCAGGACGTCGCCCGGACTCAGCCGTAAGGTATTCTGCCGGAAGGCTTTTCTGTCCGCCGTATCAATCCCCAGAGCCGGGGATTCTTCTATTTTCAGGGCGCTCAATCCGCCTTCATGGATATAGACGGAGGGAACATGCCCGGCATTGCTGAATATAAGTCTGCCGGTCTTTATGTTCAGGCAGCCGCAAAAAGCGCTGACCGCCATATCGGTCTTGTTGTTTATGATCAGGGCATTGTTCACAATAAGCAGAAGTTTCTCCGGATCGGTTTTCATTGTTCCCAGGTGACTGAGGAGAGTCATCACCCGCGCCATCAGCATCGCCGCCGGAACCCCTTTGCCGGCAACCTTGCCGATACAGAAAAACAGATGTTTGTCATCAGTCATGATATAGTTGTAAAAATCTCCGCTGACCGCATGCGCCGGTTTGAGGAAAGATTCGATCGTGAGTTCCGGAACCTCCCTGAATTTTGCCGGGAGCATCAGATACTGGATATTGGCGGCAACGGCAAATTCCTGTTCCGTTTTTTCCCGGTCCCTTACGGTAGTCCTGACGTGTTCCATATAACGGGATATTTCCCTGGCCATATTATCAAAACTTTTATCCAGGCGTTCGAGTTCATCCCCGGTATTCAGATGAATGCCGCTGGCAAAATTGCCCTCCATAATCCTGAGGGCCTTTCCTTTCAGCATCAGGATCGGGGCGGTTATTTTATGGGAAAAAATCAGACCACAGATTACTACCAGAACCAGAACCGCCGCGCCGGTCACCAGATAAATATTCAGGTTCCGGTTGAAATAGTCCTTGACCCGGATCCTGTGCCTATGAATATTTTTTTCCATCGCCAGTTCAGCCTTGTACACGGAAGCTGCCAGCACCTCGGCTTTCACGGCAACTCCGACACTCCAGCCGGTAACGGGCACAGGCGCATACGCTATATATAATTCCGCTTCTCCGGCCACATTGCCGACTTTCGTAACGCCCTCCTCTCCGGCAATCATTTTTTCGGCAAGTTTGCGCAGGCCGGAATTAGGACTTTTCAGGAGATTTTCCTTTTGGTAACTCTCATGCCATACCATCCCCTCCTCTTTCATATCCCGCCGGGCAAGGATATTGCCTTCCTTATCGACCAGGAACGCCCTTCCCGACTGAAGCATCCGCATTCCTATGAAGCTGCGGGTTATTTCCTTGACGGTTATATCCACGCCGCAAACCGCGATTATTTCCCCTTTCGTATTTTTAACCGCCTTGGCACAGGTCAATATTATCTTGCTTTTATGCGCCGAAATATACGGTCCGATCCATACCTGCCCGCCGTTCGCTTTAACGGCTTCACGATACCAGTCGCGTTCAAAAGGCGAAAAACCCTTCTGCGGCTCGGACCACGGGTAAGAGACATAATAGCCGTGCGCGGTGCAAACATAGGCCATATCGAGGTCGGCATGGTTGCCGTAAATAAATTTCAAAAGCGGATGAAGCTGTCCGGCAAGCACCAGATTGCGCCGATATTTTTCCCCGGTATCCTTCGCATAAACTGTTATCCGCGACCGGCTGAACGGCGCCGACGGCTTGTCCGCCGCCAGAAAACGCCGCTCATCTTTCCCGGACGCGGCGTTATTCCCTTCCTGAAGGTAACGGCCGGTCAAAGTAACCAGCATCGCCATTTCATCCTCAATTCGTTCGAACTGGACATTGGCGATCATGGCCTGGCCGGTTACCAGGGACAACAATTCCTCATTGGCATGTTTCAATAAAGCATCTTTGCTGTCACCGAAGGTCCGGTCGCCAAGTACATTACAGGAATACAGGGTAAAACCCCCCAGTTTCTTTATGTTTTCAAGGGTCAGAACCGCAGCGGCGCCGAAACTGATCACCGCCAGAAACAGCATTATTATCAATATTTTCGCTTTTATGCCTATTCTTTTAAACATCCGCTCTCCATGATAAGCTTTTGCCTGTCTTAATGTACCGCTTCAAAAGGCCGTTATCAAGAAAAACAGTATTAAAAGAGACAAAACCGGAATAAACTGAAGACACGCTTCCTGAAATTAAGCTTCCAGGGCGGCTCCGGTCATCGCGAAATAATTTTTGTCCGGAGTATAGGCCGGAACGCTGTTGCCGGTACCGAGCGCGTATGAACCGCGTTTCGCGGACCGTGCAAGCATTTTCCGGGAACGTTCATAGATTTCTGCGGGACGACGCCGGCAGACGAAATCCAGATCGATCCCGCCCAGCAGCGCAATGCGCGAGTGGTATTTTTCATAAGCCTCTTCAACCGGCATGATCTTATCTTCATAAGAGTGTTTGCCGTCATAACCGATATCGTCGATGATAACGTCCATAACCTCGTGCAAATCTCCGCATGAATGGAAGATAACCGGTTTTCCGGCCTTATGGCAGACAGCGGCTATCTTCCGGTGCCACGGAAAGAGATATTTTTCGAAGTCGCCGGGAGAAAGCATAGTCTGGCTGTTGAAACCCCAGTCATCGTTCGAAATCAGCGCCCCCACCGAATCGAACTGCGAAGCTATCTCATAATGCCTTACAAGTACGGCCCCTGCCCGGTCGAAAACGGCCTTCAGAAGTTCAGGTTCGCTGACCGTCATGATGCACATATTGTCATAACCGAGCAGCGCAATCACGTTTTCCAGCACCCCGCCGGGCCCGCAGACAATAGCTTTCATACCATCGGGAAGATCGGAATTCAAACGGTCATATATCGAGTAATCACACT
>JAQUOK010000288.1 GCA_028717165.1 Victivallaceae bacterium
ACATTTAGGCAAGCCCTCTCTGGCTCAGAAGGAGGCTTTTCTCAAGGATAAATCCAACCCGTATTCCCGTTGTGTCTGGAAACTGGACAACAATGTAGTTGACCGCCAGACTGTTATGATTGAGTTTGAAAACGGTGCGACCGCAACCCATAATATGATCTGTGGAACCAGCCGTCCGATGCGCAAAATCCATATTATCGGGATGGCCGGTGAACTTCACGGTATCCTGGACGACAATAAATATGTAGTTCGGCATATTGACCTGCGTCCCGGGCATGAATATACGGAAGTCGAATGTGATTTAAACGATGAAGGGGATACGACCGGTGTTTTCGGTGGTCATGGCGGCGGCGACCTGCGGCTCGTGGAAGATTTCGTTACCACTATAGAAGGCAAAGCGCCATCTATTTCGTGTACTTCCCTGGCGGATTCCCTGAATGGACATCTGATCGGTTTTGCTGCCGATCAAGCTATGGAAGAAAATAAAATAGTAGAATTATGATTTCATGTTGTGTGCAAGTTTTATAAAAAAATAACAAAAATTCCGAAATTGAGAATAAATAGTTCAGAAAAACTTTAGCAAGATAAATAAATACAAATTTTTCAGGGGAAGTAACTTTTCTAAACTAAAAGGATACGCGGACTTTTTACGAAAATCAACAAGGGATACGGCATCTCTCCGGTTGTAAAATCGGTGTGAAGTTTCTGGACAGTATCTTCGCTCCACTCCGAATATCCGATATTGATTCAATTAAAGCGCAAAACGGTTTTGCGAAAAGTAAGTTTTGAGGGAATAAAAATTGTATTCGAACAAGGTCTTGAAAATGAAAGGGTTAAAATATTATTTAATCAGTGCGTTTACCGTTTTGTGGTATGCTTCGCTCTCGGCAGGCTATGTTGAAGAAATCAACGGCAGAACCATAATCCATGTAAAAGTGTTTTCTTTGCCTGATCCTGCCCGGACAGATGCATTTAATCGGGCGGAATGTGCGGCGGTAAAAGCGTTTGTCGAGAAATTTCCAGAAATATTTGCGAAAAAATACCGGGCAACATATAAGGCAAATCTTGAAAAATACGGGAATCATAACTGGGATAATGTGGAAATTCAATTAGAGCAGTTTTCCGGGATTAAAGTCGAAGGCGTAGAAACCGACCTTTTGGCGATAGCCGGTGACATGGCTCCGGATATTCTTTACATAAATTTCAGGAAGTCGGACAATTATATCCGTAATGATTTTCTTTATCCGCTGGATGAATATTTCAAACGCATGTCAAAAGAGCAAATCAGTTTCCGCATCCACAAAAAGCTTTGGCCGGTAATCAAACGCAAAGGCCCCGGCGGTCGAGAGCATATCTGGGCCCTGCCATATGGCGGTGCTATTGGGAAAGTACTCCTTTACCGGAAAGACCTGTTCGATAATAACGGAATCCAATATCCCGATAAGGACTGGACTTGGAACGATATGCTGCTGGCCTGCAAAAAAATAACCGATCCGCAACGAGGGACATATGGTATAAATTTATCTTGTGAGAGTCAGCGGGAATCATATTTATGGATGACGTTTCTCTGGTCTGCCGGTGGAGAAGCCATGAGTTATAATCCTGCCAAAGACGAATGGCGTTGCGTATTCGACAGCCCGGAAGCGGCGGAAGCGCTTGATTTTTACATAAAACTGAAAACGGAAAAAAACTTGGACGAGGATAGTAAGGTTTTCCGGGGATATACTGGAGCCGTCAGTGAGGACCGCGGCGAAGTCGGAATGATGTTGGCCTATATTGATGAAAAACTATTTTCCACGATTAATCCGGATGTAACCGGTATGTGTCCGGTACCGCTGGGGCCGACCGGTAAACGCGGGGGTGAGCTCAATAGCCGGATGATGGGCTTGTTTTCACAGATAAAAGAACCGGCGGTACGGGATGCGGCCTGGGAATACATGCTTTTTTATGATTCAAAAGAAGCTACCCGGATAAAAACAAAAATCATGGTTGAAGGCGGCTTAGGCCAGTTTATCAACCCCAAATATCTGCGGATGTTCGGTTACGCCGATCTTGAACGGATGGCGCCGAAAGGCTGGGCGGAAACCTTCGACATAGCGATAGAAACCGGCAAACCGGAGCCCTACGGCAAAAACAGCAATTACGCTTATGAAATGATGACGTTCCCGATCCATAAGGCGGAACAGCTTGCTCTTAACGAAGAACTTCCCGAAGATAAAACTGAACGGTTGAAAGTGTTGCAAAATATCCTGAAAGATGCTTGCGCCAAAGCGAACGAAGAAATGATCGGAATTGTAACTCCGAAAGAACGTATGAAGCGAAGGATAACCGCTTGGATTGCTCTGGCGGCAATTGCTGTAGCGTTTGGTTTTGTTTTTAGGAAGATATTCAAATTGTTTTCTCCGCTGCCGGAAGCCGGAAAACAGCGGGCGAAATGGGCTTTTGGAAAATACAAATGGGCTTATTCACTACTGTTTCCGGCGGTTATTTTGATTTTAGTCTGGAAATATGTCCCGCTTATCCGGGGTTCTGGAATGGCGTTTTTCGATTACCGACTGCTAGGTGATTCGACTTGGGTCGGTATTGATAATTTCGGGGACCTGCTTTTTGATTCTTATTGGTGGGCCTCGGTTTGGAATGCGTTGCGTTACAGTTTCCTGGTAATGGCGCTGACTTTTCTGCCGCCGGTTATTTTGGCAGTATTCCTTCAGGAAATTCCCAAAGGCAAAATATTTTTCCGTACGGTTTATTATCTGCCGGCGGTAGTGACCGGACTGGTTACGGTATTGTTATGGAAACAATTTTTCGATCCGTCGGGAAACGGTATGCTCAATGCTGTTTTGCTCAAGATTCCGGCGGGAGGATTTGTCCTGTTCGGACTGCTGTTGGGCGCCGTCGCCGTCCTGTTCGCCAGCCGCCTGCGATTTTACGGTTTTTATTGGGGGGCTGGGCTTTTCGTTGCGGCTGGAGTTATTATCTTTTTTGCCTGTTGCGCCCCGGCAATGGGGATTCTTTTTCCGAATGGAGAAAGTTTTACGTCTACCCTGTCCGCATTACCCGCCCGGTTCCTGCAAACCCGTCCCGAACCTTTCCGCTGGCTCAGTGACCCGGACACTTCGATGCTGGCCTGCGTAATTCCAATGGTTTGGGCGGGAATGGGCCCCGGCTGTCTAATCTATCTGGCAGCGCTCAAAGGCATTCCAAACGACTATTATGAAGCCGCCGATATAGACGGAGCCACTTTTATAGACAAACTTCTCTTCGTGGTATTTCCACACCTGAAGTTTCTGATCATTATAAATTTTGTGGGGGCATTCATCGGTTCCTGGTACAGCGCCACCGGCAACATTCTGGTTATGACCGGCGGGGGAGCCGGTACTGAAACCGCCGGGCTGCATATCTGGTATAAGGCCTTCACTTATCTGAAATTCGGTCCCGCCACGGCGATGGCCTGGATGCTCGGTTTCATTCTGATCGGTTTTACCGTACACCAGCTCAGGATGCTTTCTAAAGTCGAATTCAAAGCCGGCGGCGGCAAATAGGAGTCAAAACAAAATGTCCATAATATCTGAAATAGGAAGGAAATCATGGAAAGTCAGGTTGCTTTTGGGCAGCATTTATGTAATTATTATTGTCGGCGCATTAACAATGGTTTATCCGTTTCTGCTGATGGTGGCCGGGACAACCAAAAGCGCCGTGGATACGCCGGAAGCGGAAATTATTCCGCAGTTTCTGACCAGCGATCAAGCTTTGTACCGGAAGGACTCGGAAGCATTTTTCAACGAGTCGCTGGGGGAAATACAGAGTACTTACAGTATTGGAGTCAGTTCTTTCCGCACTTTGGGCGTTCCGGACTCAGTCAACCACAAATTAACTGATGAATGGCGTTGTTTCCTGGACGAAAACAAGTTTCCCTTTTATTTTTACACGCTTGCTTATCTACGCGCATCCATTTCCAAGAAAACTTTACCGCTAACACTCCGGGAATTCAAAGCGCAGTTGTATGATAGATACGACGGCGATCTCAGCCGCCTGAACCGCGAACTGGAAACAGACTTCGTAGACTGGAATTCGTTTTACGTATTGCCTGAAGGCTATCTCCACCGACGCAGCCGTCCGGGAATCAATCCTTTCACTGAGGTTTTTCGTAAATTCAAAGCGGCGCAACCGATTGAAAAACGTTATTATTCAAGTCCGGAAGGCTATTTTCTGACGGCCTATCTTTTTTCACAGTACGGCAAAGACATCAAAGGTTACAATAAAACGCACGATACAAAATATACGACTTGGAACGAGGTAAAACTGACGCGTCGTTTTCCGGAAAAAGGCAGTGCCGCCGAGCGTAAAGACTGGAATATTTTTGTGCGTTTTATCTTGAATTTATATTGGATTAAAGCTGATGAAACGGCAAAATCGATATATCAGGCGTATCTCAGAGCAAAATATGAAACACTTGCATCTTTGAATAAGAACTACGGAACCACTTATAAAGCATTTTCGGAAGTTCCACTGATTAAGGAGCCGCCGTTGTTCGGTATAGCGCTTTCAGACTGGGATGCGTTTATCCAGGGCTGGAAAGATCCGGATACCGGAAAACTGCATCAATTGCCAATTGATATGATCTATATCCACAGTATTGATTTTCTGTTTCGGGACTGGCTGAAAAAGAAATATGAAACACTTGCCCGGGTTAATGCCGCTTTACAAACAAAATTCAGGAATTGGCTGGATATTTCACCGCCGCAACAGGATTTCAACTATCTGGTCTTTCAGAAACAAACAGATACCTTGAGATGGGAATATGTCAAACGCAATTATATCAGCGTCATTGAATATATCGTTCTGCATGGCCGGGGAATCCTCAATACGATGATTTACTGTTCTCTTGCTGTGCTGGCGGCTCTGATCATTAATCCGTTGGCGGCTTACGCTTTGAGCCGCTACAAGCCGCCGTCAGCATATAAGATTCTATTGTTCCTGATGCTGACTATGGCGTTTCCACCGATGGTCACTCAGATACCGGTGT
>JAQUOK010000289.1 GCA_028717165.1 Victivallaceae bacterium
GTTATCCTTTTCGGGGAAGATAATTACATCCCGATTATCGTCGGCCGGATGCGTGAGCCGTCCCAGGCGGTGAAAAGTTTTCAAGTCTTTCGAAATAATCAGGCCGCTCTGGGTTACGTTATTTCTGTAAAAAAACGGGGCTTCCGCCGGTTCTTCAGGCATAAATGCCGAAGAATTTTCCTGCAGCCAGTATCTGCCTGGAGGCAGCGGCCGGTAAGCATAGGTGATATAAAAATATTCCCCGAATTTTACTATTCTGGGATCCTCGACGCAGCCGGCGTCGGGGCCGTCCGCACTGGGGCTCAACACCGGTTCCGGGGAAATTCTTTCAAACCGGCACCCGTCGCGGCTTACCGCGAGCCCGAAATGTATTTTATGCGCCTCATCATTTCCCGCGGCGCGATACAAAAGATAAAACTTGTTATTTTCATAGCAGGCCGCGGGATTGCAGACTGAAAAATTTTCCCACCGGTTGGATTCATGGGGCGCAATAATGGGATTGGCGTGATATTTCTCAAGCCTGAACCAATTCCGAGACATGTGCTCCTCCTTCGCCATACAGGTTAAGCCATACCAATTCAACCGCGCCCATAGCGCCGCCGTACGGCCCGGTGCCGCTGAAACAAATATTGCGGGTATCGAACCTTTCCCGGGGCAGCTTATCCGCAATCGCTTTTTTGACCATGGCAAGAAACGCTTCCCCGAATTCCATATATTTGCCGGCAATGACGATTTTTTCAGGAGCATAAAGCTGGATCATATAAAAGAGCCCTCTGGAAATATATTCCGCCGCGGTCCGCAGAATTTCATCTTTATCATGTTTGCGGGCGTTTAGTTCGGCCATAATCTTTTCATAACCGGTATAGGCTTCCAGGCAGCCCCTTAAACCGCATTTGCAGAGCGGCCCGTTTTTATTGATCAATATATGGCCGATATCGCCCAGGCACTCCTGGGCCTGAGGCATCAGCACTTTACCGTTTGATACTACCGCGGAACCCACGCCGGTACCGAGCCAGAGGTAGATCATACTCCTGACACCGACTCCCATACCGAATTTTATTTCTCCAAGCAGCCTGGCATTAACACTGTTTGAAATGAAAACCGGAACTTTGAACTTCTTATGCAACAGCTCACACAGGGGTACCTGCCGCAGAGCCGGGAAATTAATTGCCTTGATGATTTCGCCGGTCGAAAAATCAATAAAGCCGGATACCCCGATACCGATACCGGCAATTTTATCTTTGCATTTTTCGTCTATAATTCCGCGTATAAGTTCAGTTAAGCCGCTTATCGGATCAGACAGTCCAGAATTTGTTTCCGCGCATTTTTTCCTGACGCATTTCCTCTTGATATCGACAAGGGTAATGCTGGTGGAACGGGAACCCCAATCGATGCCGATGAAATATTTGATGTCGGGATTAAGGTCCAGCATTATCGAATTCCGGCCTTTGGTCTTCAGTATTTTTTTGTTTTCGGTAAGCATGCCCTGTTTTACCAATTCTTCCGTATATTTGGTGATCGTGCCCCAGCCGAGTTTGGTCCGGGCGACGATTTCGGTTCGCGAAAGCGGCCCTGTATCCCGAAGCAGGTTCAAGATCGCGGAATTGTTCACTTTCTTTAAGAATTTTGGATGACCGAGAGTTTTCATATCATATTCCGAATTTGTGACATAATGACCAGTTTATATTCAATATTATAAAAATTTCCTCAAACCTGAAACACCCCTTCAGTTTATTGCGGAGCCGGCTGCGTTTATAAGCGCCGCCCGGCGTTGCCGCATATTTTCGAGCAGGGCCTTATTTGAGGTAATTATCAGCACTTTGTTTATTTTAAGCCCGTTTACCGGTATTGCAATGTTTTTTCCCCGCATTTCATAGCTTAACGGTTTTATTCCGGAAGCGGACAGTTCAAAAACCTGATTCGGTTTCAGATATGCCGGAATTTCGCTTACGATCTCACAATTTCCTATCGGATGCGGCTGAAATTCCTGTCTGGTATAACGGTAATTTTTGTTGGTGAGAATTAAAATGACAGTATCATCGCCGACCCCGATCCGGGAAAGTGCGATATTTCCAGCCAGTTTTTCCCGCTTCATAACGCACCCCCGCATCAGCCAGGGACCAAGCGTCGCCAGTTCCAGATTAATCCTGCCTATTTCCTCCCAAAGGGCGACGGCCTCGGGTATCCCGATCCAGGCCGCATTGCCTACTCCTTCCGTCGGTTCGCCGGGTTCTATATTATAGGTAAAGTAACTTACGGCTTTGGCGCCGTTCGCAACGGCACCATATACCATCATTCTTGCCTCGCCGGGCAACGGGAACCGGCAGGCGCCGCCGCCGTCATCGCGCGTCGGCGACCAGCGGAAAGCCTGGGAGATAAAGCCTGTCGGCTTTGGAGCCATTGCCTCTGCTAATTGATGAGTTCCTTTGTCAACAGCCGTAAGGCTGCACCAGACCACCGGGTAAACGTCATAGTCAATGGAGTCCGCAAAGCTGAAGTCATAGATGTTGGGACCCAGTTCGCATAAGCACAGTTTACTGCTGATTCCCGGCGCGATTTTACGCAGCAGATTTAATTTTTCGGCTACAGAGTGAGCTTTTTCTATGCCGTATGGTTCATCCGCAAGATAATAATAGAGCAGATCAGGAAAGGCAAAGGCTTTTTTCTTCTCCGTCCAGCCGGGCATATTTTCCCGCAGCCTGATATGGTCCACAAGTTTCAGATTGCGTTGTTGAAGCAGTTTTAGGATCTCATCCATGGATTGGGTCACATTGGGCCATGTTAGATAATCCGGCAGGATAGTATTTATGAAATGTTTTCTGCAGTCATCCAGCCAGGCCGGAACCGCACATTTTTCGCCCGGCTTTTTCAGGCACGCCAGATAAGCCTTGGCCCATTTGCCGAAATTTTTCTCATAACGCTTCAGGGCGGCTGGGGTATTGGGTGTGGCATATTTGTAACAGCGGTACATGCCGATAGAGAAAAAAGGACGCCTGACTTTAGTGAAAAAGCAATTCCGGCCTTTATCCGTCCGGACTTCAAGCAGAACAAAATCCCCGGGTTTTAATTCTTTCTTTAAATTCAAAATTACCGGATTGACTTTATTCTTCTCAAGGGAATTCTGTGCCCGATATGTCACTTTTTTCCCATTGAGCAATATTTCTTCCGCTTTCAGGGATTCATCCGGCCGCAAATAAAGGTAAACCTTATCCAGATTTTCGTTAAAACCGAGCGCGCGGAAGTTGAAAGCTTCCCGGTCAACATTTACTTTTCCTGCCGCAAGCTTTTTGCCTTCATCGTCCGCCAACTCCAGGTCAAAACACAAAGGAACGGTATTGACTTCCGAATAGCGGATCATGATTTCCCCGCCGTGTCCGGGAAGCAGCAACCGGGGATTGACCGTATGCCAGATGATTTCTTCAGCTTTTGAAATGTCTTTGCCGTTGATGAGGACCTTCGCGATTTCCAGCGGTTTCGCGTCCGGATTCCAGAGATAAAGATGCAGATTTTCCCGGTAGGCCGGATTGCCGATGGCGTCAAATACCGCGTCCGGACGCAGGATTGCGCCTTTTATATATTTGCATGGAGCAATATTCTTTAGGACATAACAAGTTACGGGAGAAGTTTTTCCGCCCGTCAATTCCCGGTAATGTTCTTTTATGGTTTTACTTGAAAGCGCTTTATTATAGATCCTGAGTTCATCGATACAGCCGTTGAAAAAATTCTTTTGCGAATTATCGCATCCGATGTAGAGAGGATTTATCCCGGCCGGGATTTTCTGATAGGGATAAAAACCATATAGTTTCCCGTTTCGGTAAAATCTGGCGATTTTGCCGTCGCCGGTAACCGCCAGATAATTCCATTTACCCGCTTCCATATTCACCGGATGATTATTCCGCGCCAATATCTTGACCGGAATATATTCATCTTTCCAACTGAGCGCATACATATTCTTCCCTTGGACGCCAAGAAAATATTCGTCATTCACGGCCGGACAATAATCTTTAGCAACGTTGCCTTTAGCCATAATAATCTGAAATCCTTTCGCATTAACCGGTTTTACCCAAGCTTCAAAAGTGAATTGATTTTTTAGAACAAGGCTTCCGGAATGCGGCACTTCCACATAGGAATCTTTGCCCAGCAGCAGACAATTGCCTTTAATGCCCTTCGACCACTGGGGATTATGAATGACACCGTTGTTGTAATACCATTTTTCTCCTGAAATATCGTGCGCGGTTCCGCCTTTGCCTTCATCGAAATTCCAGTATGCGACCAGTCCTTCTTCCGCCCGGCCCGTGCAGGCAAAAACAGATGCCGATAAACAAATCACCATGAAAATAAACCTGTTCATAATTATTCTTTTCCTCCCATAAACTGGTTCTGACCGCTGTTTTTCAAAATCTCGTTTCTTCTTTCAGCAATTTGCTTTTTCAATTCCGGGTTCGCAGTGACAATTATTATCCCGGAGGTTTTCAGATCATCCACGGTAAGCGCAAGATTTTCCCCGGAAACATTGTATTTGATATTCGAAATCCCGGCATAAGTGAGTCCGAATACATCTTTGACCTCCAAAGGGCGGGGAACCGGCATCGGGAAAATAAAACTTTTGGCGGTCGGCACCAGTTTTTCCCCGGTGTAGTGATAATCGGTATTGACGAGAACGAGTATGACCGTATCGTCGCCGACGAGGATCCTGGAAATTCTCACCTTGTCAACCGTGCGCTGTTCCGAAACGCAGCCTTTTGCCAGCCAGGGCCCCAGCATGTTCAACTCCAAATTGATCCTGCCGATTTCCTGCCAGAGGGCGACTGCTTCGGGGATGCCGAGCAGGGCCGCGGTACCTACGCCCTCAGTCGGTTCCCACGGTTCGATCGGGTATGAGAAATAATAAATTTTTTTGGCGCCGTTTGCGACGGCATCATACACCATCAGGCGCTCCTCGTCCGGCAGCGGAAAACGTATCCAGCCGGAGGAATATTTCTTTTTCAACGTCGGGCATTTCCTGAACGCCTGGACAGATCGGAA
>JAQUOK010000290.1 GCA_028717165.1 Victivallaceae bacterium
ACGTTTATACTCTGAAAAAACAATATGTGAAATTTGACCCGGAAACGCTGGATTTCTTCGGAATTTACTACTACCGGTTTTTCGCGAAGGGAGTTAAAGGTATAAGTCCCGATGATCTTCTGGCCCTGGAAGTTCCCCGGAACGTGAAAGACGGGGACAAAGTAGTTGAAATCGCCAGGCGCTGGCAGTTCCGCCCTGGAGATCTGGTGAAAGTGCTGCTGACCGATAAAAACACCCCGTCCGGAATATACATTCCCATAGAATCCATATTCAACAGGAACGGGGAAAGTTTCGTTTACCTGCTGAAGGAGGTTCCCCGGCAGCATTTCCGCAGACTGACCGAGGTCAAAGTTAAACTTCTGAACCAGCTCGGCGCTTTTCAGCGCATTTCGTCGCCGGAATTGAAGAGCGGTGACGAAATAGTTCTGTCGGGAGTCCATTACGTCAATCCCGGCAATGAGCTTATCGTACGTGAAGTCAAGGAGATAAACCTGTGATCCTGCCCGAAATGTCAATAAGATACCGCACGGTGGTATTTTTCATTGTTTTCGTCGGCATGATATGGGGGTTTTTCGCATTTAACAGTACTCCCCGGCGTGAAGATACCGAATTTACGATACGCGTTTGTACCGTAATCACCAAGTGGCCGGGAGCTTCCGCTGAAAAAGTCGAAGACCTGGTTACCGATCCACTGGAAAAGGCGATCGAGGAAATCGACGAGGTGAAGGAAACCGAATCGACGACGACTCCCGGCCAGTCGATAATTAAAGTTACGCTCGAAGACTATGTCCGGAATATTGATCAGGTATGGGACGAACTGCGCGCGAAGCTGGACCATACGGAGATCGCTTCCGGGGCAGGCCGCCCCTATGTGAATTCCAATTTTACGGATACGACCGCTCTGGTGTTTGCCCTTTATCAGGTGCCTTTGCCCGGAGAAAAAAAGATTACCCATCCTTATTCGATGCGGGATATGGAAAAGGTTTGCGAAGACATCTGTGATGAGCTGAAACTGCTTAAAGGGGTGGCGATGGCGGTAATATCCGGCGCTCCCCGGGAGGTCATTTACCTGGAACCGGACCCGGGGGCTTTAAGCCGCCTGAAGCTTACCAGCGAGGATTTGAGACAGCGCCTCATGGCTAAAAACGCGGTTACTTCCGGCGGGATCATTGACAGCCGGGACAGCCGTTTTCACCTGGTGACGGAGGGAGATTTCAACGCGCTGGATGAGATCCGCCGCCTGGTAGCGGGCGTCAGCGATGACAACCATCCGGTGCTTCTCAAGGATATTGACATAAAAGTTCGTAAAGGTTATGAAGACCCGGCTGAACTGATTACCCGGTATTCCGATAAGGAGAACCGCAAGCGGCGGTGCATAATCGTGTATTATACGATGAAGACCAACCAGAACATTGTCGAAGTCGGCAATAAGGTAAAGGCGCTGATCCCGTTATGGGAAAAGACCATAATACCGCCGGACATGAAAATAAGCCTGGTCGCTGACCAGCCCAGGACGGTAACTGAAAATATTTCAATATTCACGGATAATCTTTTGCAGTCTGTCCTGATCCTGATTTTTGTGGCTTTCCTTTTCATCGGCCCGCGCGTTGCTTTGATAATGGGCGCTTCGATCCCGGCGATCGCGATGATTTCCTTTGCCGTCGCCAGGCTGTTTGACGTGAAACTTGAAAAAATGTCGATTACCGCCCTGATCATTTCCCTGGGGATGCTGGTGGACTGCGCAATAGAAATATGCGATAATGTTCATCGTCTGCAGGACGAAGGATATTCCCGTTTTGACGCCGCCGTTACGGGCGCGAAACAGGTGGCCTGGCCGATATTGATCGGGACGCTGACCACGGTCTTCGCGTTTCTCCCGATGCTCTTTATCCCCGGAAACATAGGGGAGTTCATCAGAAGCATACCGATAGTGGTGGGAACGACCCTGGTGGTCAGCTGGATTATCGCGTTGACGTTTACGGTTGCGCTGACCTGGCTGATTCTCAAACCGGGAACCGATAAGGTTTCTCCGCTGCTCCGGATTATCTATTTTATCGAACGGAGAAAAAGCGGCGGCGAAAATAAAGCTCAGCATCGCCTTTACCGCCGGGTTCTGCGCCGGTGTATCGAGCATCCCCTGATGGTTCTGCTTGCGGTTGCCGCGGCGTCCGTTTTCACGATCATGCTGGTGTACACCGGGCAGGTAAAAACCGATTTTATTCCCGCCGCCGACGGTGATCAGTTCGTCGTGAATATCTGGCTGCCGGAAGGAGCTTCCCTGAATAAAACCTCTGAAGTGACCGGAAAGGTCGAAGACATTATTTTAGAACAGGCTGAATATAAAGACGACCGCGGAAACGTTAAAAACCGCCTGCGCAATATGATAAGTTTCATCGGGGAAGGCGCGCCCCGGATAAAACTCTCGTATATGATTGAATACGCCAAGAGCAATTATGCTGAAATTCTGGTCAACGTCGCCTCGCCCGCCCTGGCGGATGATTACCTGCGGAAAGTCGAGGATGAATGTCATTCCAGACTGCCGGATGCGCGCATAACGGCGAAACGCCCCGGCCTGGGGCCGCCGGTCAGGTATCCGGTCACTGTCAGAATCCTCGGCGCCGATTACAATATGCTGAAAAAATATGCGGAAGAAGTAAAAAACATATTCAGACAGACCGAGGGGGTATACAACGTTCACGACAGCTGGGGCAATTTAGGTTATCAGCTGGATATCATTCCAGATCAGGAAAAATGTATTGCGGCGGGGGTCAACCGGACAGCGATAGCCCAAACCCTGAACACTTATTATTCGGGGAATTTCCTGACGACTTACCGCGAGGGAGATCACCGGATCCCCGTATATTTGCGGCTTCCGCCTGAACAGCGTCAGGAAATTCCCTGCCCGGACACCATATATGTGGAAGGGCTTCAGGGTAAAGTTCCCCTGTCTTCGGTTGCGAACCTTGAGGTCACCCGTCAGCCCAGCCGGATCGAACGTTTCAACAAGCGCCGCAATATGCAGGTTCAGGCTTCAATCAGAAAAGGTTTTCTCGCTAATCCGCTTATTTACCGGAACATGTCGAAGATCGAGGAAATAAGAAAAAAATTACCGGCCGGCTACAGTATAGAAATCGGCGGCGCCACCGAAAAATCCGAAGAAGCTTCGGGACATATCGCAAAAGCAATGCTGGTAAGTCTTTTCCTGATAGTCCTTACTTTGATCGTTTATTTCAACGCCATACAAAAAACCGTTATCGTCATGGGAACGCTGCCGCTGGCGCTGATCGGCGCTTTTGTCGGATTGTGGATAACGAATGTCTCGCTGAGCTTTTTCGCCCAGCTCGGACTGCTGGCACTCTTCGGTATCGTTGTTAACGGCGCGATCGTGCTCTTTGATTTTATCGGGATGCTTATCGTCGAACGCCGAAACAGCAATGAACTGAAAGCCGCCCAAGGGGAAAAATCATTCCACGGACTTAACAAAGCGGCGTTTACGGAGTGCGTGCTTGACGGCTGCACTATGCGGATCAGGCCGATACTCATGACGACCTTTACCACTATCGGGGGACTGGCGCCGCTGATGTTTAACGGCGGCCCGCTGTTCCGGCCGCTGGCTGCGGTAATTATTTTCGGGCTGGCTTTATCCAGCGTTCTGACGCTGTTTGTAATTCCTTCGGTTTACTACTGGTTCGCCTGCAAATTCAAAATGAAACTGATCAATGAATTTAACGAGCATATGGAATAATCACGCCGTTTTACATTCTTCAACGAGCTTTTCGAATCTGCGCCCGTACTCTATATAAGTTTCGTATTTGCGCTGTGCCGCCAGTTCCGAATCCGCCGGGTTGTCATCTGCGTGAAAAACCGTCGCGACATGCGGTTCGATGGAAAAACCGCCGTCATAGCCGTCCCGCAGCAGTTCCGTCACGATCTGTTTTACGAAGCCGCCGCCTTCGCCGGCAAAGGTGAATCTGGTTTCCGGGCGTTCGTAATTCTCTTTCATCCTTACCGCTATGCCGTCCTTGATATGGACGTAATGGATATATTCCCGGACGTTCCGGTAGAATTCGTAACTGTTCTGCAGGGCGTAAGGCTCGGTACCGATGCGCCGGAAGGTGAAAACCGGGTTGCCGGTGTCAAAAATCAGTTTAAAACAGTCGGAACTGACATTTTCGATAAGGCGCAGGGTATGAATATGTGATTGCCCGCCGTAATTCATGCAGTTTTCATGCCCGTAAATTATTCCGGCATCCTCGCATATTTTTACCAGGATATTTACTTTTTTGAAAATGATCTTTTCCAGTTCAGGGCTGTCGAAACGTTCGTTTTCAAGTATTTTAAAGCTCATTCCGCGAACGATTTTTATTCCCAGCCGCTGCATGCGCGGAACAGCGTCCTGCAACTCTCTGAGGTCGGCTTCAAAGTCTTCTTTACGGCGCGGGTTTTTGCTCCAGTTGGCAATGGTGCTGCCGAAACAATTGATACTGACTCCGGCGTTGTCGAGTTTCGCGCAGAGCGATTCGAATTCTCCGTCAGAGAGCGACGCCAGATTCTTGTCGCCCGCGGCGCGAAGCTCAATATTTTTCCAGCCCAGTTCGAGAGTGGCCTTTATCTGGGTATCGATATCTTTTCCGGCTTCGTCTGCAAATCCCGTGAAATACATAATTTTATCCTCTTAATTGTTTAATCTTAAACCTTCAGCTATGCTGATGGTCTGGGAAACGCTTTGCATACAAGAGAGAGTAAACAAGCCCACCCGGAGGATACAGCTTAACTCCTCAAAAGAGAGTGGGAAACGTTAATAACAGTTCAGCGTTTAGCACTCATACAACGTTCTCTTCGCCCCTGGAGACAGGGGCGGCTACACCTTTCTCATAATATCTATGTCCTCAGCCGTGCCGGGCTTAAACTATGGACAGCAAAAGATAGCCGAACAGAGCCAGGAACTCTAAGCATGCCCAAAAAGGACACAATAAATAAAATTATCCCTTTTAGGGTCACCTTTTAAGCC
>JAQUOK010000291.1 GCA_028717165.1 Victivallaceae bacterium
TGCGAGGGCGTTGGCGGTCGTGCAGGCGGCTATCACCAGGGAAACGTTTTCTTTTTCTATAAACCGCGTCATTGCCGCGCGCGAACCCTTGACTGTACTTTTACTGTCAATTATCACCAGTTTTATAATTTTTCCCCGTACCGGGCCCATTTTGTTGATCCGGTCATGGGCGAGGAATATTCCGTCAAGCGTTTTTCTGCCCCGGAAAGAGTGTTTCCCGGACATCGGCAGAAGTATTCCGATCCTTGTTTCCCGCCCGCCGCTTTTGTCGGAAAGATTGGTGCAGGCCCCAAGCGACAGCAGTAAAAGACTTCCTGTTATTATAGTGATAATTCTCATAATTTTTATTCCTCTCAGTTTTTTTGCTGCTTAGTCTGAAAGTCCAACTAGAATATCACCAAATAAGAATAAACGCAACTTATCAAAAGAAATGATTTATTATATTTACCTCCGAAATTTAAAAGCGCCGGCTTGCTAATTGCATTTTTTCCATGTATGTTTTGGCTGAAATTAAGATGCTTTTCAATATTCCCAACCAGGAGACTTTTAATGAAAACAGACGTCAGAACGGCAGGTGTCGAACTTTATTTCATCCCAGTCCGGATGCGGGTGCCTTTGAAATTCGGCAATGAAGTTATGGAAGCGATAACCTGTGCCCGGGCTAAAGTAACGGTCGAGGATTCCGGCGGCAGACGGGCATGCGGCTGGGGAGAAACCCCTTTGAGCGTCGGCTGGACCTGGCCCGGCTCCGGATTGACTTTTGAATTTCGCGACCGCAAAATGCGGGAATTCTGTGAGCTGATCGCCGGAGTTTTCAGCCGTTTTGACTGTTCAGGGCATCCGTTGGAAATCGGACATGAATTTGCCGGGAAGGAGCTCGATAAGCTTCTGGCCGGATTCAATTGCGGCCTGACGGAAGACATGCCGCACCTGTCCGCCCTGGTATGTCTTTCCGCGTTCGATCTGGCGCTGCATGACGCTTACGGCAATTTGCATGAGATGCCGGTTTATGATACTTACAATGCCGGATATATGAATCGGGATCTGGCTTCTTATCTGACCCCGGCGGAGGACGCTGAAATTTCTTTTGCGGGTAAATATCCGTGTGATTTTTTTGTGGACAAAGTTCCGTCTGAACTTCCCGTATGGCATCTGGTCGGGGGCAGGGATCTGTTGTGTGCCGCGGAACTGACCGGTTCGGAGCCGGCTGACGGTTACCCGGTCGTGCTGGAAGACTGGATCGAAACGGACGGTTTGAATTGTCTGAAAGTAAAGCTTTGCGGAACCGACCGGGAAGCCGATTACCGGCGGCTTGTTGCGGTGGGCAAAGTAGCGGAAAAACATGATGTCGACTGGCTTTCGACCGACTTTAACTGTCTGGTTACCGAAGCGGCTTACGTGAATGAAATCCTGGATCGTCTGGTTATCGAAAATCCTGACGTGTTCCGCCGGATTCTGTATGTCGAACAGCCTTTCCCGTATGATCTTGAGAACAACCAGATCGACGTTCACAGCGTTTCGGCCAGAAAACCTCTGTTTATGGATGAAAGCGCCCATGACTGGAGATTCGTTAAGCTCGGACGCAGGCTCGGCTGGACCGGAGTGGCGCTGAAGGTCTGTAAAACCCAGACCGGGGCCCTGTTGAGCATGTGTTGGGCGAAAGCTCACGGTATGACCCTGATGGTTCAGGATCTGACCAATCCGATGCTGGCGACAGTTCCTCATGTGCTGCTGGCGGCTTATTCCGGAACGATAATGGGGGTTGAATGCAACGCCATGCAGTTTTATCCGGCGGCTTCGCAGGCTGAGGAAAAAATCCATCCCGGTTTGTACCTGCGCCGGAACGGCGTCGTCGATTTTTCAACCCTGAACGGTTCCGGTTTCGGTTACCGGGAAAATGAAATTTACCGTGAATTGCCGGATGCGGCTTGTAAATATTAGTTTTTAGACTAAATTATAATAGTATATTGAAGAAATTTTTTACAGGAAACATGATGCATACATTAGCAGTAATTAGTCCTGGACATTTTCATGCCGCCCTGACCCTGCGTCAAATGCACCCGGATTTGAGCAGGGATGTTTATGTTTATGCCGAGGACGGAGACGATTTAAAAAATTTTACATGCCTGGTCGAAGCTTTCAACAGCCGGAAGGAAAATCCGACCGCCTGGAATCTGAAGGTTTATGCCGGCGGAGATTTTCTGGAAAGAGCCGTTAAGGATGCAAAAGGCGATATTGCGGTTCTGGCGGGCCGGAATGACCGCAAAATCCATTATATCAAAGCCATGCATGACGCCGGGATAAAGGTTCTCAGTGATAAACCTTTGACGGTTGATCAGCGCGGAGTGGATATTTTAAAGGAACTTCTGGACGGCGGTGAGGTTATTGCTGATATCATGACTGAACGCCATGAGATTACTTCGATACTTCAGAAGGAACTTATGGCTGAGAAGGATATTTTCGGAGATCTGCTCAGAAACAGCGCCGAACCTGCAATTGTCAAGGAAAGCGTTCATCACCTCTTTAAGAACGTGAACGGGAAACCCCTGGTTCGTCCGGCCTGGTATTTTGACGTCAATGCGCAGGGCGAGGGAATTGTGGATGTTACCACCCATCTCGCGGATCTGGTGCAGTGGATGCTGCTGGGAGAACGCGATGTCGATTTTGATTCCGATTACGAGCTTTGCAGCGCTAAACACTGGAGCACGAATGTCCCGCTGGAAAAGTTTACCCTGATCACAAAACGGGAAAACTTCCAGAAGGAGCTCATGCCGGCAGTGGAAAATAATATCCTCAAGCTTTACAGCAACGGCGAATTTACCTATAAATTGCGCGGTATAAAAGTGAAACTTTCCGTGATCTGGGCCCTGGAAGCCCCGGCCGGCGGCGGCGATACCCATTATTCGGTCATGCGCGGTACGAAAGCGGATCTGATTATTGAGCAGGGGCCGCAGACCGGAAACAGGCCGGAACTTTTCGTCAAACCGCATGGTAATATTGCGGAGGCGGAGAAACTGCTGAGAATGGTTTTTGAAAAACAGGCGCATCGGGGACTCGGCCTGATGAGGGAAGGGGGGCGGTTGCGGCTGGAAATACCGGCATTGTCGAGAAGCACCCATGAAGAACATTTTGCTGCGGTTCGCGATGATTTTATCGCCTGTCTGGACGGCGGCAAAAAATTTCCGGCTAATTTGCGAAACGCGCTTAAGGCAAAATATTCCCTGCTGGCGGCGGCAAAAAAACTGGCGTCTGGAAAATAATTTGTCTGCAAATGCGGATAATGATATGGCATTTTTCGTTTTGCCGGATTATAGTAACGAATATGGGATGAATATTTATGGCAAAAAAACCGAAAATTTACATAGTTACGGTGGTGAAGGATTTTGATCTTTATGAGGAATCCATCAAGACTAATCCGTACATGAAAGACTGTGTTCTGGTTACTTACGATAATTCCCAGGAAGATGTAAGCATTACCCAGCGTTACAACGATTTCCTTGAAAATCATCTCGACGATATTTCCCCGAAAGACTGGATAGTATTCTGCAACCAGGGCTTCAGTTTCATGGAGGATTTCACGGAAATGGTGCTGAATCTGGAACCTAACGCCATTTACGGCGTTATGGGCGCCGCGACCAGAAAGAAATTTTCCTGGCGTCGTTTCAGGTTTGTCAACCATATCGTTAAAGTCGGAGGGGTTATCAAGGACAAGGAGAATCTGCCGGAAAAAAGTTCCCGCAAGGACCGCAAGGTCAAGCCGGTTGATACGGTTGATTCCTGCTGCATGATGGTTAACGCCGAACTTTTACAGGATTTCCATCTTAATTTCAACGAAAAGCTGCCTTTTTTCTTTTTTATCGAGGAGTTTTGTTTTGCCGCCCTTTACAAATACAAGATAAAATCCTATGTTCTGCCGCTGGACGCTTACTACCTCGGCCCGCAGGAATTCCCGCCGGAATATTATGAAAGCAAAGAATATCTCCGTGCGGAATATCATTTGAATGATTTTGCCAGCTACAATACGGTTGAACTTCATCCTACCAGATACAGTCTCGAAAACATGGTTGAAACCGTAGTCGAGACGGTAGTCGGGATTGTCAAGGATTGAATCCCTGTATTTCTGTATCCATTACTTATAACGCGCTCATTGTATTCCTGTAAATCTTATTTACAAATATTGGCAACATTTTGAACCGTAATTGGTCTGATCGACGCTGAAAAAATTTAAGCGTGACCGCTCAAGATGTCCAATAAATAAAAAAAGGGGATGCCAATGCCGAGCTTAATCCGGTCAAATCAGGAATACCGGAATCTGAAAATTCTCCATATTCATTGCGGGGATACTTCCGCTGAGACACTGCGTCGCAGTCCGGTGCCGGGTGATATTTTCGTCTGGCGCGAAATTTATCTGGAAGGACCGGTACCCGGAAATGTTCCTGAAGACGAGTTCCGCCGGATTCGGGCTGATTTTCTCAGTAATTCAAGACATCTTGATTATAACGCAGTCCTTAACGGCATGAATGCCCGCTATGAGATGCTGACAGCGGCCGGGAAATACGGAGAAGTGGTTCTCTGGTTTGATTCCTGCATGTTTGACCAGACCATCATGGTCCACCTCATTGAACAGTGTGCGGCCCGGAAATGGTCGGATACGAAACTCAGCCTGATCTGTGTCGATCGCGGTTTAGGGACATTGTCTGAGGATGAACTTGTTCCGTTACTGGATAGCCGCCGTGAAGTCAGCCGCGAGGAAGTCGCCCTGGCGCGGAACGCCTGGAAAGCGTTCACTTCGGAAAATCCCGCAGATATCGAAACGCTCATCAGCAAAGACTGTTTCGCCTTACCCTTCCTGAAAGCCGCAATGGCAAGGCACCTGGAGCAATTTCCGGGCGTGCATAACGGGCTTAACCGGACTCAGAACCAGATAATGAAAGTTGTCGCCGAAGGGACAACGGAGCCTATGCGGATATTTGCCGCCGTTTCGGCTATGGAGCCGCGCCCGTTCATG
>JAQUOK010000292.1 GCA_028717165.1 Victivallaceae bacterium
CGACAATCTATTTACAAAACCCGGTATTTCGTGCCAGGCACCTTAGGGCCGAAGCGTTGCATCAGTTTCTAACGTGGTTATATGACCACAACAATTTTAAGGCATCCACAACATGGCCCAGCGAAGACAATGTTGTTACTATCTGGCGAAAATGGGCACAAGTTGGACATTTCTTCCTCGGGCGGCAGTGCAATCCGTCTACTCAAAAGATTACTGCAATATTTCCTCCAATAGTTGAAGAACTATCTAATTGGGCGGTTATTAATGGCAAGAAAGTACAAAGTTATATAACTGAAATAAAAGATGTCGGAGAGCTGGACTATCAAGTAGCCGATGATTTGGTATGGCAATTACACACCCAAGCTGATAAATGTCCCTATACACTGGACGATAACAATAACCTTTCCCGGTATTCTGATCTGGCCGGCCCTAATCAACCGGAAAATAAAGACGGCAACTTAACCATCAGTAGTGACGTTTTCCGTCGTGAAGTGGCGTATCGAGTAGAAAAAATGTATAATAACTCCGGTCAGGATAAAAATAACCGTCTTTCTCCTGAACAGGCAAGCAGAATACAGATACACTTGTTGTATGAATCTACAATAACCTGGTTAACGCGAAATCGTGTATTACCGAAATATGGATTTCCTGTCGACGTAATTCGTCTGTTGTCGGCTGATAATGACCCGTATGGTCAGAACGTCGAATTGGAACGCGATCGGCGGATCGGACTTTATGAATATGCTCCGGGTCAGGCAGTCATGGCTGATAAACGAATTTATCAATCTGCACAACCGCTGGTTTTCTTACCCCATGGAATTAAAGATACTAATGCGACCCGTAAAAATTTCTTTTTATGCAGGTCATGCCATCAGCCGCATGAAGAAAATGACACAGGAGTTTGTGTTGCCTGTGGAGGGCAGATCGACCCTAGCGAATGGCTGGCGATTCAGCCGGATGCATTCCAGGCGGCACCATCCCGCGCCGGCAATGCCGGGGTGCGTCCGGAGGGCGGTACTCCATTAAAAATATTTTCTGGTGGAATCAAAAAACCTATTTCCCTTAACAATTCCAGTTTATTCACTGCAGAATCCATTACCGGGGAATTATTATATGTCAATTTTGGTCCCGGTTATCAGGGTTTTTCTCAAAATGATGGCCAAAGATTTGCGTTATATCATACAGTTAAAACGGATATTGCTGTTTGGGGACCTGCTCCGATATTATTTGCTCCGGGTGGATCATTATATGAACTTGAACAAGAAAGCCGTTTAGGGGCAGCATTACGATCCGCATTGGAAGCAATTTTGTCAGCAACGGCATTGGAACTAGGAATTGCTGATAATGAGATTTCCGGATTGACCTATCCATACGACAGGGGGAAAATAGGATTCGTTCTCTTTGATGAGGCCAGCGGTGGTGGCGGAGCTATGCGTCAGTTGGTATTAACTGGTAATCCAGATATTGATATCGAGCGAGTTGTTCTAATTAGATCAATTCTTGACCGGGCCAGAAAATTGTGTACAGAATGCCAGGAATGTAATAAAAACCTATCTTTTGCAAAATTAGATTTAGATTTGCGTCCTGTGGACCGCAATACTATTTTGAGTCATCCAGAGCGGAACGATATCCGGGAACGACAAAGTTGTTACAAGTGTTTGCGGACTTACGCAAATCAAAGGTTTCATCATCTTCTCGACCGCGGCGATGCTGTGGTGATATTAGATGCTCTCCGCTCTCCGACTCCCTAACTCTAGCAACAGGAAATTTGTCAACTGCTGACATTCGGTTCAGATGCACAATGCAGAATTTTGAGACATAAATGTGCGGTTTGCGTGTGCGCTGGCGACCCAATATGCTTGTAAAAGTTTATAGTTGGCCTACATTACATTATTGGTTAGAAATACCATAGATTAAAATTGAAATAAAAATATATAACAAGGCAATACAATAAGCTGTTACTCGCGCCGCTTCACTCTGCGTGTACCAGCCAGTGATTTTTATGTTATGCATCTTAAAAACATATAAGTGAGTCCGGCATATGAAACTAACCAAAGTATGTTTTAGTAATTTCCGTTGTTATAAGGACGAAACTGAAATTGATATTGGTGATCTATCTTGTATGATAGGAAAAAACGATATTGGTAAATCCACGATTCTAGATGTTTTAGATGCATTCTTTAATGACAATATTGATAAGAATGATCTAAACACGAAATCTCAAAATGATCAGATAACAATATCATGTCATTTTTCTGATTTACCAAAAACGATTGTTTTGGATACCTCTGTTGAAACATCTCTTAGCCAAGAGTTCATGCTTAATAGCAAGGGCTTGTTAGAAATAAAAAGAGTCTTTAAATTTGGGAAAACCATCTCTAAGGGGGTGTTTCTTAAAGCAAATCATCCAACCCATGAAAAACTTAACAATTTACTCTCGCTTAAAAATACTGATTTAAAAAGCTTAGCAACTGATGTTAATGCTGATTTAACGGATATCGATAAAAAGAAAAATCCTCCCCTAAGACATGCTATTAGATTGGCAATCTCGGATGATACTCTTGAAGAACAAGAGATCAAAGTTGATGGGAATCTGGATACTTCAAATAATTTAAGACAAATATGGTCTTCTTTAAAAAAAGAACTGCCTATTTATGCGGTTTTTAAGACAGATAAGTGTATCGATGACAAAGATAAAGATGTTCAAGATCCGATGAAACAAGCTATAAAAGAATGCTTAGCAATACAAAATATCCAAGAGCTTTTAACAGAAATAGAAGAAAAAGTAAGGGATTTATCAACTGCTGTTGCTGAAAAAACAATTAAAAAACTTGAAGCCATTGACAAAAGTATCGCTGAAAAACTGAAAACTGACTTTAACAAAGTCCCAACTTGGGATAAAGTGTTTGACTTAACACTTCTAAATGATGAAAATATACCATTGAATAAACGTGGAAGCGGTATTAAGCGACTCGTTTTATTAAGTTTTTTTCAAGCCCAAGCAGAATATCGTCAATCAGACATTGGAGCACCTGCTGTTATATACGGAATCGAGGAACCTGAAACTTCACAACACCCTTGTCATCAAGAAATGATTATTGAGTCATTAGTTCGTATGAGTGAGGCTGAAAGTATTCAGGTATTATTTACATCTCACAGCTCAAATCTTGTCAGAGAAATTCCAATTGAATCACTGATCTATATAAGCAAAGCTGAAGACAATAAAAGAAAGATTGAATATGGTTTTGATAAAATGGCAAAATCCCCAGTAGAGAATGTAATAAAACAAGTCATCGAATCACTTGGGGTGTTACCCAATCCTTCTGATAGAATTAAAGTCCTTGTTTACGTCGAAGGTTATCATGACCTAAATGCACTGACTCGTTATAGCGATATCCTTTCAAGAGAAAATGAAAATGTTATTAATTTAAAAAACAGTGATGAGGTTGCATTTATACTTGCAGGAGGATCATCATTAAAGTATTGGATTAATGAGCAACTGCTAAGTGGTCTAGGTAAACCGGAAGTTCATATATATGACAGTAATGTTCCCAGCTATGTCTCCTTGGTTCAGGAAATGAATAACGAGGGGGAAAAACGTCAAGGCTTCAATACAACTAAGCAAGAATTGGAGAATTATCTTACCGCATCAGCTATAAAAAAAGCCTACGCAAATAATGGAATTTCAATAACGTTACCAGAAATCAACGATACAATGGATGTTCCATTAATCGTTGCTGAAGCATTACACACTGCTAGTGAATCGCCGAAACCTTGGACAGAATTAGATGATAATGAAAAAGGGAAAAAAGCCTCATCATGTAAACATGTATTAAATTCGTTTGCAGTTGATGAAATGTCAGTGTCTGACATAGACCAGCGGGGAAGTAAAGAGGAAATACTTTCTTGGTTTAATGCAATAAAACAAAAGACAGAGGCATAAAGAACGTCGAACTATCACGGCCAGGAAAGCCTAGAAAGCCATTCCAAACATCCGCTCCTGCTCCTCCCACTCGACCGGGATATTCCCGTAAAGCCGTTCCAGCGTCATGCCGTCGGGCATTCTATTTTCGACGATCATTTTTTGAATTTTCGGGGACAAATTCAGCAGGTTAAGCGTTTTGACTACCATTGACTGATCAAGGCCGAGGTCTTCGGCCAGGCGGCTCCGCGTGGAATACTTGCCCGCTTCGATCATCGCCATAAACCGGTAGGCCTGCGCCAGTTTTTTCGCCACGGCGTTGGATTCGTCTCTTTCCGGTTCGTCATTTTCCGGTTCGCCCGGCGTAATGATGAGCTTGCGTCCGTTCCAGCGTTTAACCAGCATCGGAATCGTCAGTTGGATAGTGTCTTGCCCGATGGGAGCCACCGCCGTAATTTCCGGTTCGGATTTCAAGTCCCGGATCAGCGATTTGAGACCATGGTGTTTAATGTTCATAATGATCCGGTCCTTATAAAGCGTGATCCGGTCAATAAGCAGATGCGCCAGTTTGTAGCGTTCCACCGGGAACAGCTCCTCCCAGACTGCTTCTATCGAACCGCAGGTTTCCGCCAAGTTGTCCGTGGAATAGATTTCACCGATGCTTTCAAGCTCGCGTTTTACTTCATCCAGCGCGTTGGCAAGCTCTGTATAGCGCGGCGTCAGAATCGCAACGTCTCCCCCGGCACTGAGTTGTTTACCTACTTCGTCCTGTTCGGTTTTCAACTCCGAGAAACGCTTCAGGAGTTTAGCGCGCCGTTCCTTTTGAAGTTTTTCAAGTTCCCTGTAGGTTTTCATCAACATTGCCGGACTTTTGAATATTCGGCTGAGCTGTTGGAGAATAATTTTATCGATAGCCCCGGCGGCGAAACGCCGCAGCGGGCATTCATGCTCGGCGCGGTTGTTGTCTTTAATGCAGATGTAATACATATAACGGCGGTTTTTCTTTTTGGTATAGGTTATCCCGAACGAGCCGCCGCAGTAACCGCAGACCATCAATCCCTTGAACGGAGAATCGATGTGGTTCA
>JAQUOK010000293.1 GCA_028717165.1 Victivallaceae bacterium
TTTTTGATTCTATTAATTTTGGACTGATCAACACCGGAAATCTTACTTAATTTAACTTCACTCCCAGCCTTATGGATGCGTTCCCGTAATGCGTTATTAAATTCTTTTTCCACGTCTATCCTCCAGATATGATTTTAGATGTATTTATATTGATGAGAATATAAAAAACAAAGAAAAAATCCTAAAAACACTTGCTTTTATTGGTTTGCAATTATAATTTATTGGTCTTGAACAATAAAACATGTTTAATGACGATTCATAAAGTAGGACTTTGAGGGATATGCTCGATCAATCTCAAATTAAGAAATCCTCTGTTGAGGAGATTACAAACATGCTGGAATTTTTCCGGCGCGATATCCGACACACCGAAGCCTGGCTGCAGGAGCTTAAACATACCGAGAATACTTTAAAAGCGGTTTTGCACCTGAAAAACGGAAAAAATAAAAGAAAAAACATGACGGCGTTAAAACGACAGTTTTTAAAATGCGGGCTGAAGCAAAAAACTTTGGCGGAAAAACTCGGGATCACCAAAGCCGCGGTATCGCTGCAAATCAAGACCGGGATTAAAATGACGAGCGTAGCGGAAAAATATGGCAAAGCGATGAATTGCGATCCGCGACTGCTTCTGGAGTTTGATTCATAAGCTCCGGAGTCTCATCTTAAAACGCCTGACTACTTTGGGTGCGCTTATGAAATGACGTATACTGCCGGGGTTTCCTTCCCGAGCCGTTAGGCCCTTGTTCGTAATATCTTGCATTTTTTTAGGCAAGACCTATTTTTGACATAGTTATAAGTGATTGCATATTAAGCGTTTGGGTAGTCGCGAGTGCGGCCTCGCACCGCGACCTGAGTTTGACAACCCTGTAGCCGTTTTAAGGAGTTCAGTGCCGGAGCAAGGCTGCTCTCTACACCAAAACAGTTGCCGGACTGGCGACCGGCGCTCCCAGGGGCGACTACATCTTTCTCGTAAAATCCATGTTTTCCGATGTACGGCTATTTCCATCTGAATTTCATTATCACAGCACGCAACCCAAAAGTTTTAAACATTAACCATAAAATTTGCATAGAACCGTAATATGATGTAAAATACTTGACATTGAAGATGTTTCCTTTCTTCAAAAATCAAAAAAAGGAGGTTTCCGATGTCCGGACTGCGTTTTTTCTCTCTGACTGCATGCGCCGTATTCTGCCTGAATACCGCCGCCGCGGATTTAATGGTCAAAGTAATTAAAGTCACCGGTTCCGCCCATTACCGCCAGAACAACGGTAACTGGCTGGAAATCAAACCTGAACTCAAACTGCCGGAAAACTGCCAGATAAAAACCGCGGCCCAAACGGAAGTTTCCCTTGAAATTCCCGATAAAGGCCTGATAAAGATCCATGAATTGAGTTTCATCAAATTAGATAAACTGAGTAAAAAAGCTAAGGACGTCAAGGTAAAAGTCAGTCTTTCTTTCGGCAGGATCTGGAACCGGTTCAAGAAAAATATCCAGGGCGAGTCTTCAGATATGACCGTCGAAACTCCGGCCGCCGTCGCGGCGGTTCGCGGCACTTCATTCTACGTAAGCTCGGAAGAAAAAACCAAAACCGCTAAAATCGGGGTATGGGAAGGCATGGTCGAAGTCACGAGTTCCAAAGTCGCCGGTTCCAAAATGGTCAACGCGAATTACGAGATCATCGTACTCTACAATAAACCGCTGCAGGATCCGGTAAAAATGGCGCGTGAAGCTTCAAACCGCGCTAAGGAATTCCAGCAGGCCATAGAAAACATGGGTATGGCCGCCGCTTTTCCGGCCGCCAGGGGAATGGTCGAGATCAATGATATGCAGACCAACCAGGCGCGCGACACGCTTAACCGGGCGCGCATGCAGTTAAGAGGCGGGGAAATAGTAAAAAAAGACTTTGAAAAACTTAAAAAAGCCATTGCCAGGCTTTATGCCGATACCCGGTATTATCCCGGCAAGGAAATATCCGGTAAAGTCGTCCGCAGAGGCGCCAGGAATTCCCTGCAATGTCTGCTCAGGGACAAAGACCGGGTTAATGCGACTATCCCGAACTGGAAAGGCCCGTACCTTGATTCCGACCTGAAGGATCCTTTCGGCGGCACTTACGGAGTATATTACAGAAAGAGTCCGCGCGGGACGGAATACCTGATGCTTTATTCTTTCGGCGTAGATAAAATGCCGGGCGGCAACAACGACGAGGAAACCTTCTATCCGGTTCAGCGCCTGAAACGCGACGCCGAAACGGAAAAGCAAAACCGAAAGTAAGAATCCATGGCCCTGCAGAAAGATTCCTACAGAGAAGTAATCATTGACTGCGTCATCTGCGCCCTGAGCTGCCTCTTGATGCTCGGACTGGTTATCTTCCGGGTTTTCGGGCATTTTGACGACATGATCTATGACGCTTTTCTGGAATTCAGGGCCGGAGGCCATACCGCCGCGGAAAATACCGGGATAATCATCGCCGCCGTCGATGAAGCTTCGCTGACCGAAATGAAGCAGCGCTGGCCCTGGGACAGGTCTTTATACGCCGAAACCGTTAATTTCCTGTCGAAGGCCGGGGCCAAAGCCGTCGGCATAGATCTGCTTTTTATCGAACCGTCAAAAGATGCCTCGCAGGATAAAGCCCTTGCACGGGCAATGCGCAAGGCAGGAAATGTAATAATCGGCGCCAAACTGGAACGGCTGGAGGAAAATTTTTCCGGCGACGAAGTTTCTTTCAGCGGCCAGCGGCTGGTGCTGCCGCTCGAAATGTTCAGGGAATGCGCCGCCTGCGGCATCGTTAACCTTGAACTTTCCTCAGGTTCCGTAGTCAGGCGCTTCAAGCCGTATTATACCCATATTGATGAACAGTATCCGGCTTTTGCGGCCGAAGTATATACTCGCGCCTTCAATAAAAAGCCGGATATGCCCGCCGGGGAAAGTTACCTGATCGACTTTATCGGAAAATCCAGGACTTTTCCCGTCATCCCGATATACCGGATATTGAAAGGCGAGGTAAAACCGGATTTATTTACCGACAGGATCGTGATGATCGGGGCCTCTTTCAGCGACGCCCACGACTTTTTCGCCACCCCGCTCGCCGGCGCCGCCAAGCCTTCTACCGGGGTCGAAGTCCAGGCCAATATCCTTTCCACCTTAATGAACGGCAAATACATAAGCATATTGTCCCTGTGGCCGCAAATCGCGATTATTATCGCGCTGACCGCAGTCGGCGGTTACCTGGCGATGTTCCGCTCCGCCTATTATTTCTGGGCCGCATTCGTCACGGTTACCACGTTGATCATATCTTTTTCGGTCTGGATGGTCATCACCCAGGATTTGTTCTTTGACGTAAGCTATCCGCTGCTGGCGCTGCCGCTGACGTTTTTCATGGTAAGCATGCGTATGCGCAAACCGCTGGTACTCGAAACCAAGGTCGGGCCATACATACTTCACGAAGAACTCGGCCGCGGCGGCATGGCCGTGGTTTACCGCGCCACCCACCCGAAAACCAGGGAGGAAGTCGCCCTTAAACAGATGCTGCCGCAATACGTAAGCGACAAAGGTTCGATCGGGCGCTTCCTCAGGGAAACCGAAATCCTTCAGCAGCTCAATCATCCGAATATCATCCGCATCGTTGACGCCGGCGAAGTCAACGGCTGTCCTTATTATGCGATGGAACTTATTTCAGGGACATCACTTGACCGGGAACTGAAGAAAAGTTACCGGCTGGAATTAATTGAAGTAAGAAAAATCTGCGGCGCCGTCGCCCGGGCCCTGTCCACGGCGCACCAGTCGGGGGTCATCCACCGCGACATCAAACCCAGTAACATAATGGTAACCAAGCTCGGAGTTCCCAAACTCACCGACTTCGGCATCGCGAAAAGCGCCACCTCCCTCGATCTGACCCATACCGGGGTAATTGTCGGGACGCCCAGTTTTCTTGCGCCCGAACTTTGTGAAGGCAAATCCCCCTCGACATTATCCGACATCTACAGTTTCGGCGCTACCTTATATCAGCTCGTTAGCGGCCGGCTGCCTTTTGACGGCAGTGATTTTAAAGCCACCCTTTCGCTGGTACTCACGGCGGAACCGGCGGATATCAGAAGCCTGCGTCAGGATATTGACGATGATATGGCACGCCTGATAATGCGCTGCCTGGAAAAAGATCCGGCCAAACGGCCGCAGAACATGATGGAAGTAGCGAGGGTTCTCGACCCCTTCTATACGGACATCGCAATAAAATCAACTACCCGTACTACGGTTCCGCAGACCGCGGAAACCGCGGACAAAACCGGAACCGCCGTAATCAATTCAGATGAATGCGACGTAACCGCAGTAATGAAAACCGGAGAGGATAAGACGACGGTCATGAATGAGAAAACTCAGCTTATGAAAGACGAATGAAAAAAGCCGACGCGTACAGTATATACGCGAGGCTGAAACTAACGAAGAGTTTTGTTGCCGCTTCACTGGCAATATTGATTGCAATACGGCTGAAATAAAACAAAATCAAATCAGAGCCATCCCAAACCAGCATAGCCGGAACCAAATGAACGTGTTACGTGTTGCGTGTTACGAAAAAAATATTGATAAAATCGGAAAAGGTGTAGCCGCCCCTGTCCCAAGGGGCGCAGTTGCGGAAAGCACGGCTGGGACAGCCGTGGGAGATGCTTAAATCAAAAGTTAGACTCCTTTAAAATATGGATTATCCATTTAATAAACAATGGCTTATAACTACATCAAAAACAACTTTTGCCCAAAATGGTCAAAATATTACTTGTTGGATTCCATAGAAAATCGGGAGATACGTAATTTGTGCGAGACTCTGTCGAGCCGTAGACGTTAAACGTATTTCGGCTCGTGAGGACACTCGCCCTCCAGGAAACGCCCAACACGGCGATAGATGTAAAACGAAAATGGGGTATCCGGGAAAATAAACTTCCCAAGCTTAAACTAAAATAAAAATACCTTGAATCGATAAATTCTGGGATGACAATGAAATCAAATA